>VAZU01000106.1 GCA_005884745.1 Alphaproteobacteria bacterium | reverse complement strand
CCGGGCAGATAGGCGCCGCCCGCCGTGGAGGAGCCGTGCACCACGGTAACCTGAGGAATGCCCGCGGCCGACATGCGCGCCTGGTTGGCGAAGCCGCGCCCGCCCTCGACGAACATCTCGCCCTGATAGAGCAGATTGGCGCCGCCGGATTCGACGAGCCGCACCACCGGCAGCTTGTTCTCGAGCGCGATCTGCTGCACGCGCAGATTCTTCTTCACCCCCATCGGGGTCGAAGTGCCGCCCTTGATGGCGCTGTCGGAGGCGGCCACGACGCAGCGGATGCCTGACACATAGCCGATGCCGGCGATGCCGCCGCCGGCCTGAATGCCGCCGCGGCCGTCGTCGTCGTGCATGCGGTAGCCGGCGAGCGTCGCAAGCTCGAGCCAGGGGGCGCCGCGATCGAGCAGCAGCGCGACGCGCTCGCGCGGCAACAGCTGGCCGCGCTTGCGAAAAAAATCGCGCTTGGCATTGGAGGCGTCGCGCACGTTTTGCTCGAGCCCGCGGAACTCGGCGATCAGCGCCAGCATCTGCTCCCGATTCGTGCGGAAGCTCTCGGAGCTGCGGTCGACACGGGTTTCCAGGATGGGCATGGAATCGCGGCGGGATCAGTCGCGCGGAACCTTCGGCGTCTCCGCAAGCGGAAAGCCGTTGAAGGCAGGCGCGGGTTGCTCGTGCTCGGCCATCCGGAATTCCTCCCCGCGCAAGCAATCTGTTCACGGCCCCGGGCGATTGCGCCTCGACCCGATGCTTGCTTTACCTTCTTTCAACATGAACCGCGCGGATGCAAGCTGCAACCGAAGTGACCGACGCCGTGCGGTCGACCATACTCGGAGCGCGCCATGAAAGGCTATGAGACGTATCGGACCATCTCCGTCGAACGCCGCGGGCGCATCCTCGTGCTCACGCTCGACCGGCCGGACGCGCTCAATGCGGTCGATGCCGCGCTCCACGCCGAGCTCGCCCGCATCTTCGTCGAAGTCAGGCACGATGCCGAGGCGGATGTGGTGGTGCTCACCGGCCGCGGCCGCGCGTTCTGCGCCGGCGGCGATATCGATTGGATGCAGGCGGCAATCGACGACCCGGCCTTGTTCGAGGAGACCGGACGCCAGGCGAAGGAGATCGTGTTCGGCCAGCTCGATCTCGACAAGCCGCTCATCTGCCGGCTCAACGGCCATGCCACCGGGCTCGGCGCGTCGCTGGCCTTGCTGTGCGACATCATCATCGCGCAGGAGAATGCCAAGATCGGCGATCCGCACGTGCCGGTGGGCCTCGTGGCCGGCGACGGCGGTGCGCTGATCTGGCCGCAGCTCGTCGGCTATACCAAGGCGCGGCATTACCTCTTCACGGGCGAGCTCATCACCGCGGCCGAGGCCGAGCGCATCGGCCTGATCACAAAAGTGGTGCCCGAGGCCGGACTCGACGACGCCGTTTACGGCCTCGCCGAGCGCCTCGCAGCTCTTCCGCGCAAGGCGCTGCAATGGACCAAGACGGTGACCAATCTGCCGCTGAAGGCGCTGTTCCAGGCGCATTTCGATGCCGGCGTCGTCTACGAGTCGATGTCGAACTTGCCGGCCGACCACCAGGAAGCCGTTGCCGCCTTCCGCGAGAAGCGCAAGCCTTTGTTCGCGGGGAGGTGAGGCAAGCGCGCTTTACCTCCCGGCAGGGGAGGCATAGGCGGCCTTCCCGCCGCCGTTTGATCAACGCCGATGCGGAGCATCGGCTATGGAGCGTCATCAGAAGCGAGCCGGGCGGGGCCTCCCTCTCCCCGCAAGCGCGGTGAAAGCCCGCGTGTTTCCATGTCCCTGCCGCGGAAATAGATTGCCGCATCAGGACCACCAGGTGCACTGAATGCCTCTCTCTTGCCGTCATTGCGGCTGACCACGCAACGGGCCAGCCGGAAGCGCGGCGAATGTTTGGCGAGCTAGCTCGGGGCGCGATAATGCCGCTTGCTTCCCATTCTCTCTCGGCCTTCGTGCCGCATGATCTGCGCGCGCCGATCCCCGGCGCCGCTAGCGGACCGCTCGCCGGCCTCACCTGCGCGGTCAAGGACATGTACGACATCGCGGGGCATCGCACCGGGGGCGGCAGCCCGGACTGGCTTGCGGCGGCAGCGCCAGCCACCTCCTCGGCCGCCGCGGTACGCAAAATTGTCGATGCCGGCGCCACCGTCATCGGCAAGACCATCTGCGACGAGTTCTTCTTCAGCGTGACCGGCGCCAATGCCCATTACGGCACGCCGGTGAACCCGCGTGCGCCCGGCCGTCTGCCGGGCGGCTCGTCGAGCGGATCGGCTGCCGCGACCGCGGCCGGCGCCTGCGATTTCGCGCTCGGCAGCGACACCGGCGGCTCGGTGCGGGTGCCGGCGAGCTTTTGCGGGGTGTACGGCATTCGTCCGACCCATGGGCGCGTGCATCTGTCCGGCGCCATGGCGATGGCGCCCTCCTTCGATGTCGCCGGCTGGTTCGCCAGCGGGCCGGGTGTGTTTCGCCGGGTCGGCCACGTGCTGCTCGAGGGCGTGTCCAGTCCGGCACGGGTCGAAGCCCTGCTCGTGCTCGAGGATGCGTTCGAGCAGGCCGATGCGGCGGCCGCGGCGCTGCTGCGTTCCGCGCTGGCCGCCATGGCGGCGGATTTGCCGACGCCAAAGGAGGTTCGCGTGGCGCCCGAGGGGCTCGACCCCTGGCGCGAGTGCTTTCGCGTGATCCAGGGGTTCGAGATCTGGGGCATTTACGGCGAATTCATCGAGCGGCGGCGGCCGCGGCTCGGCCCCGGCGTTCGCGAGCGCATGGCATTCGCCGCGAAAGTCTCGCACCGCGACGCCGAGGAGGCGCGCAGGGTCAAGGCGCGGGCGCGCGACCAGATCCGAAGGCTGGCGAAGCCCGGCGCGATTCTCGCGCTTCCCACCGCACCCGGCATTGCGCCGCGCGCCGATGCGCCCGCGCAGGCGCTGGAAGCCTTCCGCGCCAACGTCATGCGCCTCACCTCGATCGCGGGATTGAGCGGGCTGCCGCAAGTGACGATCCCGATCGGCACCGTGTCGGGCTGTCCGGTCGGGCTGTCCTTCATCGGCTGGGCGGGCGCGGACGAAATTCTGCTCGATCTCGCGGTCCGCCTGTCGCGTCACTGCGGCCAGCAGGGCTGAGTCTTTATTCGCCGGCGACCGCTTCGCCGTCATCGCCCGCCTTGACCGGGCGACCCAGTAGCCCCAGAAGATCCGTTGGTGCGGCCGTGGACCGGTTTGGCGCGGTGGCTACTGGATGGCCCGCCTATGCGGGCCATGACAATTCATGGCATGCAACATCACAGCACCTGGAACACGTGGTAGGTCGGGCCGCTTGCGGTGCGCGCGCCGGTCGCGACCGAGCAGATCTTGTTGATCCATTCGTAGCTCTCGGCGCCCGTCTCGAAATACGGCGTGACGCGAAAATAATACAGGCTCGGGTCGACGGCTTCGCCGCGATTGAGCCGGTCGATCACGTCCTGCGGCCCGTGGCGGTAGCCGCGGTAGGTCATGTAGATGAGCTGCTGGTCGTGCGTCTGCATCGTCAGCCGCACGTCGAGCTGCAGCACGCCGTCGCGGCGCAGCAGCAGCCAATCGCCGCCGCCCGGCAGCACCTCGCCCTTGAGCTTGGGCCCCTCGAAGCTGCCGCCGGCGATGCGCGCGATCCGCCGTCGTCCGTAACAGGTCTCGCCGAGATCGAGCAGCGGCGGCACTTCGAGCGTGATCTTGAACAGGAACTCGGTCTTGATCTCCGGCATGGCACAATCCTCTCGACGGGTTTCCAGTGCGGATTCATAAACGCGAAGCGAGCCTGACGAAAGCCGCACGGCTCAGCGTTCGGCGCGGGAAAGCACGTCCATCAATTCCGCAATCTTGCGTCGCTGCTCGGCTTTGCTCCCCGAGGCGACGGCGTGCTCGACGCAATGCGCGACGTGATCCCGCAGCACCTCCTCTTCGACCCGCCGCAGCGCGGCGCGAACCGCGGAGATCTGAGTGACGATGTCGATGCAATAGCGGTCTTGTTCCACCATGCGGGACAGGCCGCGGACCTGGCCTTCGATTCGCTTGAGCCGCTTGAGGCACGGTGCCTTGATCTCGCTGCGCATGATCGATACATACCCCCAAGGGGTATGTAGTTCAAGACCCCGAGAGCCGAGAAAGGTGCGCGCCATGCCCAAAGCCGTCCCGGTCGGGAAGCATCATCACCCTGCTCATGCGCATGGACGCGAGGGGAGGTCGGTCGAGCCATCCCGGGCGCCGGTCCCAGCGGGCACGATCTACACCTGTCCGATGCACCCGCAAATCCGCCAGGTCGGCCCCGGCCATTGCCCGATTTGCGGCATGGCGCTCGAGCCGGACCTTGCCGGAGAAGCCGGCCCCAATCCCGAGCTCGTCGACATGACCCGGCGGTTCTGGATCGGTCTCGTCTTGTCGATTCCCGTGGTCGCGCTGGAGATGGGCGGGCATCTGGCGAATTTGCACATGCTGCTCGGCGGGAATTTGTCGAACCGGCTGCAGTTCGTCTTTGCGACCCCCGTCGTGTTGTGGGCCGGCTGGCCGTTCTTCGTGCGCGGCTGGCGCTCGGTCCCCAACCGCAACCTCAACATGTTCACGCTGATCGCGCTGGGCACGGGAGTGGCCTGGGTCTACAGCGTCGTCGCGACGCTCGCGCCGAATCTGTTTCCGGCCGCGTTCCGCGGCCCGGAAGGCACCGTGGCGGTGTATTTCGAAGCCGCGGCCGTGATCATTGTGCTGGTCCTGCTCGGGCAGGTGCTGGAGCTGCGCGCGCGCGAACAGACTTCGGGCGCAATCCGCGCACTGCTCGACCTCGCGCCGAAGATCGCGCACCGCATCAAGAACGGCGACGAGGAGGCAATTGCGCTCGATCAGGTCGTGGTCGGCGACAGGCTGCGGGTGCGGCCGGGCGAGAAAATCCCGGTCGACGGCGAGCTGATCGAAGGACGCTCCGCGGTCGACGAGTCCCTGGTGACCGGCGAATCGATGCCGGTGACGAAGCAGCCCGGCACGAAGGTCATCGGCGGCACGCTCAATCAGACCGGAACCTTCATCATGCGCGCCGAAAGAATCGGCCGCGACACCGTGCTGGCGCGGATCGTGCAGATGGTGGCGGCGGCGCAGCGCTCGCGCGCGCCGATCCAGCGACTTGCCGACCAGGTCTCCGGCTGGTTCGTGCCCGCCGTCATTCTCGTGGCGCTGATCGCCTTCGCGGCTTGGTCGATCTGGGGTCCGGAGCCGCGATTTGCGTTCGGGCTCGTCGCCGCCGTGAGCGTGCTGATCATCGCCTGCCCGTGCGCGCTCGGGCTCGCGACGCCGATGTCGATCATGGTCGGGGTCGGCCGCGGCGCCCAGGCCGGCGTGCTGATCAAGAACGCCGAAGCGCTGGAGCGCATGGAGAAAGTCGACACGCTGGTGGTCGACAAGACCGGCACGCTGACCGAGGGCAAGCCGAAGGTCGTCGCGGTCGTCCCGGCCGAAACTCTCGACGAGACCGAGGTCCTGCGCCTTGCCGCCAGCCTCGAGCGCGCGAGCGAGCATCCGCTGGCGCGGGCGATCGTCGATGCCGCCGCCGAACGCAAGATCGCGTTCGCCGCAGTCGTCGGGTTCGACGCGCCGGCCGGCAAAGGGGTTGTCGGCACGGTCGAGGGTCGGCGGCTCGCGCTGGGCAATGCGAGATTCCTGGCCGAGCTGAAGATCTCGACGGCCGCGCTCGAAGGCGAGGCCGAGCGCCTGCGCCGGGACGGCGCGACCGCCGTTTTCCTGGCGGTGGACGGCAAGGTCTCCGGCATTCTCGCCATTGCCGATCCGGTGAAATCGACCACGCCGGCGGCGCTGCAGGCGCTGACCCAGGAGGGCATGCGCGTCGTCATGCTGACCGGAGACAACAGGACCACCGCGCAGGCGGTCGCGCGCCGTCTCGGCATCACCGAGGTCGAAGCCGAAGTGCTGCCCGACCAGAAGAGCGCCGTCGTGGAAAAGCTTCGCCGCGAGGGCCGGGTCGTGGCCATGGCGGGGGACGGCGTCAACGACGCTCCGGCGCTTGCCGCGGCCGATGTCGGCATCGCGATGGGGACCGGCACCGACGTCGCCATCGAAAGCGCGGGCGTGACGCTGCTCAAGGGCGACCTGACCGGCATCGTGCGGGCCCGCCGGCTCTCCGCGGCGACGATGCGCAACATCCGCCAGAACCTGTTCTTCGCCTTCATCTACAATGCGGCGGGCGTGCCGATCGCGGCCGGAGCGCTCTATCCGGTCTCCGGCATTCTGCTCTCGCCGGTGATTGCCGCAGCCGCCATGGCGCTCTCCTCGGTGAGCGTCGTCGGCAATGCGCTGCGGCTGCGCAGCGTGCGGCTGTGATTGCGGAGTGATAGCGCGAAGCGCAATCCATTGTCTGCACGGGCTGGGGCGGGTCGCGCTTCGCTTGACCCACCGTATCAGCGCTATCCGGTCGACCGGATTACGACGGCCTCAATACGCGCCCTGGTATCCCTGATAGCCCTGGTAGCCCCGGTAGCTCTGATAGCCTTGGTACTGGTAGCCCTGATAATTCTGATAGCCGTATTGGGAATAATGGCCCGACTGGTACTGCTCCG
>VAZU01000105.1 GCA_005884745.1 Alphaproteobacteria bacterium | reverse complement strand
TCCATTTGGTGATGGAATGCATCACGATGTCGGCGCCGAGCTCGATCGGCCGGCTGAGATACGGCGTCGCGAACGTGTTGTCGATCAGCAGCGGAACGCCGGCTGCGTGCGCAATCCCCGCGACTTGCGGGATGTCGAGCACCACGAGCCCCGGATTGCCGATGGTCTCGGCGATGACGAGTTTCGTGTCGGGCCGCATGGCGGCCCGGAAGCCGTCGTGATCGCGCGGCTTGACGAAGGTCGTGGTGATGCCGAAGCGCGGCAGGGTGTGGGTGAGCAGGTTGATGGTGCCGCCGTAGAGCGAGGCGGACGAGACGATGTGGTCGCCGGCGCCGAGCAGCGTGGCGATGCCGAGATGCATCGCGGCCATGCCGCTCGCGGTGCACACCGCGCCGACGCCCGCCTCGAGCGCGGCGAGCCGCTCCTCCAGCACGGCCGTCGTCGGGTTGGAGATGCGGGTGTAGATGTGTCCGGCGCGCTCCAGGTTGAACAGGGCAGCGGCGTGGTCCGTATCCTGGAACACGAACGAGGTGGTCGAACGCCGGGGGTTTCGGTGGAGGCATGCTTTCCCTCGCGAGGACCTTCTCATGGTCCGTCGTTCCGGCCCAGCGACCCCGCACTTGATGCGGGGGAGCGCCGAGCCGGAATCCATGAACACAAGCTTGGCGACTATAGATGAAAGATGGTGGTCATGGGTTCCGGCTCTCGCGCTTCGCGCTCGGCCGGAATGACAACAGCAGAAACCCGCTCCGCTTGGGGAACGTTTCGGGAGCTCACACCGCGGCGGTGATCCACTGCTCGAGCTTCTGCTTCGGGGCGGCGCCGATCTGGCGGGAGGCGAGCTCCCCCTTCTTGAAGATCATCAGGGTCGGGATCGACATGATGCCGTACTTGGTCGCGGTCGCCGGGTTCTCGTCGACATTGAGCTTCACCACCTTGATCCTGCCCGCCATCGTGCCGGCGATCTCCTCGAGCGCCGGCGCGATCATCCGGCACGGGCCGCACCATTCGGCCCAGAAATCGACCACCACCGGCTCCTGCGCCTTGAGCACTTCGGCATCGAAGGTCGCGTCGGACACTTTGCCCACGCCCATGGGGCACCTCGTATTTTTGCCTAAAAAAGGGCGCGTCCGGCGCCCACGGAATCGTAGATCCGAACGTAGAAACGCCGGCCGCGAGCGTCAAGGAGCCGCCGGCGGCAGGGCTGCCATGAAAACCGGCGAAACTTACGAAACTTAAGCTTTGAGCGCCGCCGCAAGCGCCGCGTCGAGCGCGGAAGCGGAAACCTCCGCGAGGTCGAGGCTGTCGGTCCATAGCAGGGCGGCGCGAACTTCGCGGCCCGGGTAGATTTTTTCCAGCACCGCGCGGTAGAGCGCGAGCTGTGCCACATAGGCAGGCAACGCGTCCTCGGGCCGGCGCGGCGCCGGCCGGTCCGTCTTGTAATCGGCGATGAGGATGCTCCCCTCGGTGACCGCGAGCCGGTCGACTTGGCCGGACACCAAGAGCGGCGCGCGCGCGACCCTGGCAATGCGGCCCCGGATCGGCACTTCGGCGCGCGTTCCGGGCCCGAACAGGACGGCAAACCGCGGGTCGCCGAGGATCGCGAGCACCTCCGCGATCAAACGGTCGCGCTCCGCCTCGGCCCATTGCGTTGCGACGCGATCGAGATGCCGGCGCGCCACTTCGGCGCGCCGTTCCAAGGCAACGTCGGGCAACGACTGCATCAGGCGGTGCGCCAGCCGGCCGCGCAGCAGGGCCTGGCTGTCCGGATCGGTGCTCCCGCGGGGGCTCGAATCAGCTGGCTTGAGCGCGCGAGATGGCGAGAGCGCCGGTGGGCGAATGGGCGCTTCCTCCATGGTTCGGGAGAGCCAGACGGGGATCTCGATCGGCTCGGGCTCGCGATGGGGCGGCGGCCGCGTCGGCATCCCGCCCGCGATTTTTCGCCAGCGCAGCACCGTGCCGTCGCCGTCGATGGCCGGCTCGTCCGTCGCATTCGGCGCGAGCGCGTCGTGGACGAGGTCGAACCAGCAGCCGGCCGGCTTGCCGTTGGCGCCGTGCGCGCCGCACACGATCAAATGCTCGGCGGCCCGCGTCATCGCCACATAGAGCAGCCGCCGGTACTCGTTTTCGGCCTCGGTGCGGGCCCGTCCGCGGGCCGCCGCCATTGCCGGCACGTCGTGGTCCTTGGCGCCTGCCCAGACCAGGCAATCCGGGGCGCCCGCCGGTGCGCCCGGACGCGCGAGCAGCAGAATCCGCGGGTCGCGCGGCCCGGTCGGGCGCGTGGTCGTGTCGGCCAGGATCACGATCGGCGCTTCGAGGCCTTTGGCGCCGTGCACGGTCATGACCCGGACTTCGTCGCGGACGATGTCCATATCGCGCTTCACCTCCGTGGCCGCCGCGCGCATGAACGCGACGAAACCCTGCAACGAGGGCGCCTCGGTCCCTTCGTAGGCGAGCGCAAGGTTCAAGAATTCATCGAGCGCATCGGCGGCTTCCGCGCCGAGCCGCGCCAGAATCTGCCGGCGTCCGCCTTCGCCGCCGAGCAGGCGCGCATAGAAGTCGAACGGCGGTTCGCGGCGGGCGACGTCGGCGAGGCGCTCGAGCTTTGCGGCCGCCGCCGCGCACGGCGGGTTCTTGGCCTCTCTCAGCGCTGCCCGCAGCGTGCCGCCGCGGCCCCAGGCAAGCGTGAACAATTGGTCCTCGTCGAGCCCGAACAGCGGGCTCTTGAGCACGGTCGCGAGCGCAAGATCGTCGCTTTCGTGGAGCAGTGCGTCGGCGAGCACCAAGAGATCCATGACCGCGATGTGCTCGGTCAGCACCAGCCGGTCGGCGCCCGCAACCGCGACGGCGGCGTTCTTGAGCGCGCGAATGATCGCCTCGAACAAGGCCCCGCGCTGGCGCACCAGGACGAGGACGTCGCCGGGGCTGCGGCCCTGATCGAGCAGGATACGGATCGTGGCTGCAATACGCTCGGCGAGCTTCGCCTGCGGATTGGACTGGGAAGGTTCGTCGAACGGCGCATCCCAGGCCTCGATCTCGGGCGGCGGCGCCGCCGCGATCGGCGGCCAGATCTCGACGAGGCCAGGCGCCTTTCCCGGCAACGCGATATGCGGCGGAACGCCGTCCGCATCGCTGGTGATGCTCGGGAAAATCTCAGGAGCCGCAAACACCGTGTCGACCGCGCCGAGCACGTTGGTGCCGGATCGGAACGAAAACTGGAATTTGCAATGGCGAAACGCGAGCTCCGCGTCGCGATGCCGGGCCGCGAAATGGCGCGCCATGTCGGCGAACTTTTCCGGAGCGGCGCCCTGAAAGGAGAAGATCGACTGCTTCTCGTCGCCGACCGCAAAAATGCTGCGCGTCTGCGGCTGGCGCACCCCCTCCCCGGCCGTGAACTCGGATACCAGCCTGCGGATGATCTCCCATTGCGGCGGACTGGTATCTTGCGCCTCGTCGATCAGCACATGATCGATGCCGAGATCGAGCTTGTAATGCACCCAGGCCGCCTCGATGTTGGCGAGCAGATTGAGGCTCTTTGCGATCAGGTCGTCGTAATCGAGCAGACCGCGGTTTTCCTTCTCGCGGCGATAGCGGCGGATCACTGCTTCCGCGCCCGTGAGCGCCGCCGCGCTGCGATCGCGGGCGAGCACGGCACGGCGCTGGAGCACCAGCGGCTCGAGCCGCGCCTGCTCGGCATCGAGGCGCCCGGCAAGCTCACCATGTTTCGCCGCGAAGGCCCCGGTGACGATCCGATTGCGCGGCTCGCCTTTGGCGGTGAGGAACACCGATAGATAGATTTGCGCCCGCCCCAGCGGGCTCTCCGGCGCGCCGGCCGCTTCGAGCAGCACTTCCAGGCGCAGCCGTTCGAGCAGATCGCGCTGCGCAAACTCCTCGAGCACCGCAAAGCGCGCCGCCACGTCGGCCTCGAACGGAAACTGGTGGAGCAGCCGGGTGCAGAACGCGTGGATCGTCTGCACCTTGAGGCCGCCGGGGGTTTCCAGCGCCTCCGCGAACAACCGGCGGGCCCTGGCGCGGCTCGGAGGAAGCGGCCGTCTTCCTTCGATTTCCGCGATGGCGCCATCGAGCTTCTCATCATCGAGCGCGACCCATTGCGCGAGAGTCGCGAACACCTGATTGGCCATATTGGCGGCGGCCGCCTTGGTGAAGGTCAGGCACAGGATTTTCGCGGGCTCGACGCGGCGGAGCAGGAGCCGGACGACGCGCTGCGCCAGCACATGGGTCTTGCCCGAGCCGGCGTTGGCGGCGACCCAGGCCGACGCGCAGGGATCGGACGCCTCCCTCTGCACCCGCAGGACATCCTCGGGGATTTGCCGAAGAATCTCGGTCATGACCCGTTCGCGTCCGCGGCTGCGGTCAAGGACCATTCCTTGACGCGGGCGAGATGGTCGTAGTCCCCGTAGCGGGCCTTCCACATGGGATGCACCAGCGATCGGAACGGCTGATCCTCGCGATCGAAGCGCGCGACGAGCCCGGTGAAACGCGCGAGCGCGCGATCGGCTTGGCCGTCGGGTGTGCCTTGCTTGAAGTCGATGCGGATTTCCTCGCCGGCGGGCTCGCCGCCCTTGAGCTGCACATAGACGAGCGCCGCCACCGAGGCGCCGCGATCAATCTCGGGAAAGCCGCCGTTGCGGAGAATGGCAGCCTCCAGCGTGAGCTGCGGCGCCAGTCCGGCGCGCACCTGTTTTTCGGTGCGCACCTCGCCGGTCTTGTAATCGACGATGACGTAGCGGCCGTCGAGCAACCGATCGATGCGGTCGGCGCGCGCCGCCAGCCGGAAGCTGCGATCGCCGAGCGGGATGGTGATCTCGCCGCGAATTTCCGCGCGACTCGCGGCGAGGCCGGCACGCCGCACCGCGTCCCAGCCGACGAACCAGGCCGCGATCCGCAGGAAGCGCGGCCACCAGAACGCGCGCGCTTCCGGAAAGTCTTCGAGCGGCTTGAATCGTTCGGCACCGAGCCGCAGCAACTCCGCGAGTGCGTCGGGCGGCAACGCTTCGGCAAAGCGCTGCGTGAAATCGCCGATCGCGTTGTGAATGAGGTTGCCGCGGTCGCGCGCTCCGGGCGGGGTATTGACCGCATCGAGCGGAGCGAGCCGCAGCACGTGCTTCGCGTAGATCGTATACGGATCCCGCAACCAATGCTCGACGTCGGTGACGGTGAGATAGGTCGGCCGCGCCGCGCGCGGCGGTCTCGGCGCCGGAGTCTTGATGGGCACGCAGTCCGCGCGGTCGAGCGTGCGCGCCAGCGCAAGATATCGCCCGCCGCGGGCGAGCGCCTCGCTCCAGCGCGCCGCTCCCGCGACGGCCGCCAGGCGCTGCAGGAATCGCGACGCCACCGTCGGCGCCCCGCCGAGCTTGCCGGCGCGTGCCAGGACGACCTTCGCGGCACCGAGGCATTGTGCGAAATCGTGCGCAGAGAGCCCGATGCGGCGCTCCGGCAGATCGAGCCCCAGCTCCTGGCGCATCGGCCGGCTCAGCCAGGGATCGCTGCGCGTCTCCGGCGGCCAGGATCCTTCCACGAGCCCGCCGACCACGACCGCATCGAAGCTTTGCAGCCGCGCCTCCAACAGTCCGAGAATATGCACCCGCGCGTTGGACCGGGGGATGTCGCGCACATCACGGTCGGCAATCGCGGTCCGGAACAGGTCCGGATAATCGCGCGGGGCAAGGACGAGATCGTCGGCCGCAGCTCGAGCCGCGATCTCCTCGAACGCGTCGGCGAGCGCGAAGCCGTCCTCGCCGGCGAATGCCGGCAAATTGCCGGCGGCGTCGGCGCCGAGCGCGGCGACGACCTGGCGATGGCGCGCGGCGATTTCGCCGAACCGCTGCGGACCCGCCGTCAGCGTTTCGAGCGGCGCCAATGCCGCGGCGAGGCCCTCGATCAGCCCGCCCGCGGCGTCGAGTTCGGGGTCGGTGAGAACGGCGCGAGGATCGCGAGGATGCAAGTTTCCGCGCTCGCGCCGGAACGCGGCAAGCGCATGCACCAGGCCCGCGGATCCGGGCCGCGGCGCGGGACCCCGCAGCAGCGCGCGCTCGAGGCCGGCGATCGCGCGGACGTTCTCTTCGGCTGCAGCCCCCAAACGAAACAGCGGGTGCTTCAGCAACGCGAGCAGCGTCACCGGCGGCAGCCCGGAGAGTGCCGCTTCGGCGGCGAGCCGCGCGAACACGCCCGCCTGGGTCTCGCGGAGCGAGTTGCCGCGCGAATCCTCGTACGCAACGTTCCAGCGCCCGAGTGCCGCCGCGACGCGACGGGCGAGCGCACGGTCGGCGGTCACCAGCGCCGCGCGCGTGCCGGAAGCCTCGATCGCTTCGCGCAGCGCGACCGCGATCGCATTTGCCTCCTCCTCGGCATTGGCCGCCTCGATGACCGCCACGCCGGCGAGGGCCTCGCCGATCAGGCGATCATCGAGACGATGGGTCCAAAGCTCGGTCGTGGGCGCCGGCCGAAACGCTTCGGACACGAGCCGCGCGCGGGCCCGGGCCGGCTCGCCGAGGCCGACCACCCTTTCCCGATCGATGCCGATCCGCCGCAGCAGCATGTGCATGGCGAACTGCGGGTGGCCGGCGGCGGGTGCCGCCGCGTCGTGCCCGGGTTCGGCGCGGCCCCCGATGCATTCCCAGGATTTGCGGTCGAGGTCGGTATCGAGCCCGGGCAGCACGAGCGCGCCGTTCGGCAGGGCGGCAATCGCGGTGAGCAGCGCCGCGGTGGCGGGCATCGATCCCGTCGAGCCGGCGGCGATCACGGGTCCGGTTTGCGCCTCGGCAAGCCGCGTAGCCTCCGCCGCGAGCAGACGGTCGCGCCGCGCGGCCGCCTCCATCAGCCCGCGCTCGGCAAGGATGGCCGGCCAGGCGTCGCGCGCGATCTGCAGGAAGCGCAGCGAAAGCTGCCAATAGCGATCGAACCGGTCCGGGACGAGCTCGTCGAGCCGATGCCACGGGACTTGCCGCGTGGTCAT
>VAZU01000104.1 GCA_005884745.1 Alphaproteobacteria bacterium | reverse complement strand
CGGCCCGGCGAGCAGGTGATCGAGGAGTTCAAGAAGGGCGACCAGGTCAAGGCGCAGGTGCTCGACGTCGATGTCGAGAAGGAGCGCATCTCGCTCGGCATCAAGCAGCTCGAGGCGGATCCGTTCGCGGAGGCCGGCGACCTCAAGAAGGGCGCGGTCGTCACCGGCGAGGTCACCGAGGTCAAGGAATCGGGCATCGACGTGAAGATCGTCGGCACGGATTTCACCGCCTTCATCAAGCGTTCCGAACTCGCCCGTGATCGCTCCGAGCAGCGCCCCGAGCGTTTCGCGGTCGGCCAGAAGGTCGACGCCCGCGTCACCCAGTTCGATCGCCGCGGCCGCAAGGTCTCGGTGTCGATCAAGGCGCTCGAAGTCGCCGAGGAGAAGCAGGCGATCGCCCAGTACGGCTCCTCGGATTCCGGCGCTTCGCTCGGCGACATTCTCGGCGCCGCGCTCAAGCAACGCGCGACCGACAAGCCGGAAAAATCCGACGAGCCGCCGGCCGAGGACAAGGAATAGTCGCCGACGGCAGGACGGAGACTGGCGTCCGTCCTCTGACAGGAGCAGCGCGATGTCGCTCGATGCGGATTCCATCGTGGATCGCCGCCGGCTGCGGCGCAAGCTGACGTTCTGGCGGATCTGCGCGATCCTGTTCGTGATCGTGGCGCTGGTGGCGATCGGCGGCTACCTATCGAGCTCGGGCGAGAGCCTGGCCGAGCGCTCCGGGGCCTACATCGCCCGCGTCAGCATCAACGGCCTCATCCGCAACGACTTCGGCCGGGTCGAGGCGCTGGACAAGCTGGCGAAATCCGGCGCCCGCGCGGTGATCGTGCACCTCGACAGCCCGGGCGGCACCACCGCGGGATCCCAGCAGCTCTATGGGGCGCTGCGCCGGGTCGCCGCCAAGAAGCCGACCGTGGTCGTCGTCGACGGGCTCGCCGCGTCGGGCGGCTACATCGCCGCGATCGCCGTCGACCACATCATCGCCCAGGACACCTCGCTCACCGGCTCGATCGGCGTGCTGTTCCAGTATCCCAACGTCGGCGATCTGATGAAAACGCTGGGCATCAAGGTCGAGGAGATCAAATCCTCGCCGCTCAAGGCGGCGCCCAACGGGTTCGAGCCGACGAGTCCGGAGGCGCGCGCGGCCATCGAATCGATTGTCAAGGATTCCTATGCCTGGTTCCGCGGCCTGGTGCAGGATCGCCGGCACCTCGACGCCGCCGCGCTCGAACGCGTGGCCGATGGGCGGATCTTCACCGGACGGCAGGCGATCGAGCTCAAGCTCGTCGACGAGCTCGGCGACGAGCAATCGGCGGTCGATTGGCTCGCCAAGGAAAAGAGCATCGATCCCAAGCTGCGCGTCATCGACTGGCAGCTCAAGTCGCGGTTCGGCGATCTCAGCTTCCTGCATCTCGCCGCCGCCAAGGCGCTCGACGCCGTCGGGCTGGGTTCGCTCGCCCGCGCGCTTGCCGACTCCGGCACGGTGCAAGCGCTCGAGCGCGTCAACCTTGACGGTCTCTTGGCCCTTTGGCACCCTTCAAGCGCGAATTGAGCGAGTGGGGTGTCGGGAGGCCCGTTGCGGCGTCGCGGGATTGCGAGACGCCGACGGCCAGGGGCGGCAATTCGATGATCAAATCCGAGCTCGTCCAGCGTATCGCGGCGCAGAACCCGCATCGCTATCAGCGCGACGTCGAGAACATCGTCAATGCCATCTTGGGCGAGATCATCGCCGCGCTTTCCCGCGGCGATCGCGTCGAGTTGCGTGGCTTCGGCGCCTTTTCGGTCAAGCACCGGCCGGCCCGCACCGGGCGCAATCCGCGCACCGGGGCGCACGTCGCCGTCGAGCGCAAGAGCGTTCCGTTCTTCAAGACCGGCAAGGAAATGCGCGAGCGCCTCAATCGCGAAGGCTGAGAGTGTGCGTGCTCCGGACTTTGTCGCCAGGCGCGCGGCGTGACCCGGGGTCCGGGAGAAACAAGATCGCTGCTCGAAGCCTCGCTGTCACGCCTGACCGCGGATCGCTTGCGCCCGAGCGCTCGCCGGTCCGCGACACGATGAAAGAGCAGCCATGATCCGCACGTTCCTCAAGGCGCTGATCCTGGTGCCGGTCGCCGTTTTTCTCATCCTGTTCGCGGTGGCGAACCGGCAATGGACGGGCGTGTCGCTCGATCCGTTCTCCTCCGAGCCTCCGGCGCTGGCGGTCCACTTGCCCCTGTTCCTGGTCATCCTGCTGGCGCTCATGCTCGGGGTGATCGTCGGGGGCATCGCGGCCTGGCTCGGCCAGCGCAAGTCGCGGCGGGCGGCGCGACGGCTCGAGGCCGAGCTGCGCGAGGCCCGTGCCGAGACCGAGGCGTGGAAGCGCCGCGCCGAAGCCGAGCAGGCAGCGGCAACCCCGCTCACCCCGCTCACCTACCGGCCCCCGCCGGCTGCCTGAAGCGGCTCGCGCTCATGCGCACCATCGGCGGCGACGACATCGCCCGCGCGCTGACTTATCCGGCTCTGGTCGAGGCGCTCGAGGCGGCGTTCCGCAGCGAGATCGAAGTGCCGGTGCGCCACCATCATCGCATCGCGCATCCGCGCGGCGACGCCACGCTGCTGCTGATGCCGGCCTGGGCCGAGGAATTTCTCGGTTGCAAGCTGGTGACGGTCTTTCCGGGCAATGCCGAGCTCGAGAAACCCTCGGTGTACGGCGCCTATCTGTTGATGTCCGGCCGCACCGGCGAGCCGCTGGCGGTGATCGACGGCCGCCCGCTCACGGCGTGGCGGACGGCGGCCGCTTCGGCGCTCGCCGCAACCTATCTCGCCCGGCAGGACGCCGCGCATCTGGTGATGATCGGCGCCGGCGCGCTCGCGCCGCATCTCGTGCGCGCGCACGCGAGCGTGCGGCCGATCCGGCGCGTCAGCCTGTGGAACCGCACGCGCCAGCGCGCCGAAACGCTGGCGTTTCCGCTGGTGTGGGACGGGTTCGAGGCGACCGTCGGGGACGACCTCGAGCGGCTCGTGCGCGACGCCGACATCGTGTGCTGCGCAACCTTGTCGACCGCGCCGCTGGTCCACGGCCAATGGCTCAAACCCGGGACACACGTGGATCTCGTCGGCAGCTTCCGGCCGGACATGCGCGAGGCCGACGACGACGTCCTGCGCCGCGCCCGCATCTTCGTGGATACAAGGGTCGCGCTCCAGGAGGCCGGGGACCTCGCCGATCCGATCCGGCGCGGCATCATCGGCGCGGCCGACATCCAAGGCGACCTGTTCGATCTCTGCCGCGGCAGGGTCGAGGGCCGCGCCTCGGCCGAGGAGATCACCTTGTTCAAATCCGTCGGCACCGCGCTCGAGGATTTCGCCGCCGCCATGCTCGTGTGGCGGCGTCTCGCGGCTGAGTAGGCATCGGCCGGGCCGGGCCCGATCTTGACGGCAGGCCAGTCAGTCGATGTAGAACCCGGGGCAAGCGGCCCTATATATTGGGTTCAATCAGCCCGTCGACGGCTTATGCGCCATGGTATAGTGGGCCCGAGGTCAGAGCATGGACGCGCCTGCTGTTAATCGCTCGATCCTTCGCATGCATGTTGCGGCGACGGAATCGAAATATCCCATCAAGATCCTCGGGCTGCTCCCACGAGGTAGCGCGGCACATGTATCCGAGGACGAGGCGCTCGATTTTCTTGCAGAGAAGAGACCCGGGCTTTCTTTGCTCGGGCTTTGTGAGGCGGAGGTCGACCTCGCCAATCGAGTTGGGCGGCCGGTAGGCATCGTGCTGGTGAGCGGCCTGAAAGGGCGGGAGGCAGTCGAGTTGCCGCGCGCTCTCGAGGCGCTATGATTCGATCGGATCTCGAACGGCTCCGCGACGCACGTGAATTCGCGCAGCAAGCCCTAAATCACGCAACCGGATTGCCTGCGGATATTTTGGCGGAGGCACGGGAGCCGCAACATGCTGCGCTGTATGCGCTCACCATTGTTGGCGAAGCTTTGGGTGGAGTTTCCGGAGAGGTTCGCAGCGCCGCGCCCGAAATACCGTGGGATGCATTGAGGGGGTTGAGGAACCACGTGATCCATGCGTATTGGCAGATCGACCTTGAGATCATCGCGGAAGTCATCGAGAACCGAATTGCTCCTCTCCTTGCGGAACTGGATAAGCTGATTGGGCTGGTCGAGCGGGCGGAGCGATGACCACTCTCGTGAAAATCTGCGGCCTGACGACGCCGGAAGCCCTCGAGGTCGCCCTCGAGGCGGGGGCCGACCTCGTCGGCTTCGTGTTCTTTCCGCCTTCGCCGCGCCACCTCGACGGCGCGACCGCGCGCGCGCTCGGCCGGCGGGTCGGGGGCCGGGCCCGCAAGGTGGCGCTCACGGTCGATCCCGACAATGTTTTGCTCGCGACGGTCATCGAGGTGCTGCAGCCCGACCTGCTGCAGCTGCACGGCAGCGAGCCGCCCGAGCGCGTCGCCGCCGTCAAGCAGCGCTTCGGCCTGCCGGTCATGAAGGCGATCCACGTCGAGAGCTCGGCGGATCTGCTGATGGTGCCGGCCTATGCGGCGGTTGCCGATCATCTGCTGTTCGACGCCCGTCCGCCGCAGGACGCGACCCGTCCCGGCGGGCTCGGCAATCCGTTCAACTGGAAGCTGCTGCAGAGTCTCGAGCCCGGCGTTCCGTTCCTGCTTTCCGGCGGGCTCGACGCCGGCAATGTCGCCGAGGCGCTCGGCGTCACTCGTGCGTCCGGCGTCGACGTATCCTCGGGCGTCGAGCGCGCGCCGGGACAAAAGGATCCCGACAAGATTCGCGCCTTCATCCGCGCCGTGCGGCAAGCGCATGCTGACATGGCCGCAGCTTCCGGGAGCCCCGCATGAGCATGCAGCAGCCGAACACGTTCCGCGGCGGTCCCGACGAGCGCGGACATTTCGGGATGTTCGGCGGCCGTTTCGTCGCCGAGACCTTGATGCCGCTCATCCTCGAGCTCGAAGCGGCCTATGCGCGCGCGAAATCCGATCCCGCGTTCCAGGCGGAGATGAACGGTTATCTCGAGCACTATGTGGGCCGGCCGAGCCCGCTGTATTTCGCCGAGCGCATGAGCGAGCATCTCGGCGGCGCCAAAATCTATTTCAAGCGCGAGGATCTCAACCACACCGGGGCGCACAAGGTGAACAACGTGCTCGGCCAGATCCTGCTCGCCCGCCGCATGGGCAAGCAGCGGATCATCGCCGAGACCGGCGCCGGCATGCACGGGGTCGCCACCGCGACGCTGTGCGCGAAATTCGGGCTCGCGTGCATTGTCTACATGGGCACGGTCGACGTCGAGCGGCAGCAGCCGAACGTGCTGCGGATGCGGGCGCTGGGCGCCGAGGTGCGGCCGGTCGAGTCCGGCTCCAAGACGCTCAAAGATGCCATGAACGAGGCGCTGCGCGACTGGGTGACCAACGTCGAGACGACGTTCTATTGCATCGGCACGGTGGCGGGCCCGCATCCCTATCCGATGATGGTGCGCGATTTCCAACAAATCATCGGCGAGGAGACCCGCGCGCAGATGTTCAAGGCCGAAGGCCGGCTTCCCGACAGCCTGATCGCCTGCATCGGCGGCGGCTCGAACGCGCTGGGGCTGTTCTATCCGTTTCTCGATGACCGCGGCATCGAGATCTACGGGGTCGAGGCGGCCGGCCACGGGCTTTCGAGCGGGCTGCATGCCGCCTCGCTCGCGGGCGGGCGGCCCGGCGTGCTGCACGGCAACCGCACCTATCTGCTGATGGACGACGACGGCCAGATCCAGGAAGCGCACTCGATCTCCGCCGGCCTCGATTATCCGGGAATCGGTCCGGAGCACGCCTGGCTGCACGAGGTCGAGCGCGTGACCTACCTGTCCGCGACCGACGAGGAGGCGTTGGCCGCGTTCG
This sequence comes from Alphaproteobacteria bacterium, assembly GCA_005884745.1. Classification (GTDB taxonomy): domain Bacteria; phylum Pseudomonadota; class Alphaproteobacteria; order Rhizobiales; family Xanthobacteraceae; genus AP-16. The sequence continues at coordinate 501 of VAZU01000104.1, read as the reverse complement.
AGCTTTGCTCGAAGCTCGAAGGCATCATTCCGGCACTCGAGCCCGCGCACGCATTGGCCAGAGTGATGGATCTCGCGCCGCGGAGACCCAAGGATCACCTGATGGTGCTCAATCTGTCCGGGCGCGGCGACAAGGATCTGGCGAGCGTGGCGGATTATTTGCAGCGGCGGCGCGCATGACCACCCGCATCGACGCCCGCTTCGCCGCGCTGAAACAGCAGGGCCGCGCCGGGCTCATCGCCTTCGTGACGGCCGGCGATCCCGATCCGGAAACTTCGCTCGAAATTCTCAAAGGCCTGCCGGGTGCGGGCGCCGACGTCGTCGAGCTCGGCATGCCGTTCACCGATCCGATGGCGGACGGGCCGGCGATTCAGGCCTCCTCGCAGCGCGCGCTTTGCGCGGGCCAGACGCTGAAGAAGACGCTCGCCCTGGTGCGCACGTTCCGGGCCGGCGACGAGGGAACCCCGATCGTGCTGATGGGCTATTACAATCCGATCTATAT
>VAZU01000096.1:9653-17339 GCA_005884745.1 Alphaproteobacteria bacterium | reverse complement strand
GATCGACGCCGACATCGCCACGTATTTGCCGTCGGCGCAGCGATAGACGTTGCGCGGCGCGGTGGTGCTCGAGCCGCTTCCGGTGCGCTCCTTGACCCTTCCGGTGGCGCGAAAAATCGCGGCTTCCGGGCCGAGCACCGAGAACACCGCCTCGAGCAGCGACACGTCGATGATCTGCCCGCGCGCACGGCCGCGCTCCCGCGCGAACAGCGCGGTGGTCACCGCGTTAGCGCCGTAAAGGCCGGCGATCATGTCGGCGAGCGCCAGCGGCGGCAGCACCGGCTCGCGGTCGGGAAAGCCGGTGCGCGCCGCAAGCCCGCTCATGGCCTCGACCAAAGTGCCGAAGCCGGGCAGCTGCGCATAGGGTCCGGTCTGGCCGAACCCGGAGATGCGAACGAGGATGAGATCGGCGTTGCGCGCCAAAAGCAGGTCGGGGCCGAGCGCCATTTGCTCGAGCGTGCCGGGCCGGAAATTCTCGATGAGCACGTCGGCGCGCTGGGCGAACCGCAGCAGCGCCTCCTTCCCGCCCGCGACGCGCAGATTGAGCACGATCGAGCGCTTGTTGCGGGCGTAAACCTTCCAGAACAGCGGCTGGCCGTCGTCGAGCCAATCGCGCAAAGGGTCGCCGTGCGGCGGCTCGACCTTGGTCACTTCGGCGCCGAGATCGGCGAGCTGCAGCGAGAGCATGTTGCCGGCGACGAGCCGCGACAGATCGACGACGCGCACGCCCTCGAGCGGCCCGCGTCGGGTTGCGTCGAACCGAATCATGTCGCGCTCGATGCGGGTCTCGACCTCGCTCGGCGCAGGGCCATCCGTCACTCTGCGATCCCCAGCATCGCCTTGGCTTTTTGTGCTGCGGCGTGAACATGCGCCCGCCGATGACCCCGCCGTCGACCACGACGTCCTCGCCGTTGACGAAGCTCGCGCGGTCGGAGGCGAGCCAGCATACGCACTGGGCGATGTCGTCGGGCACGCCGGCGCGCGGGATCGGCTGCATGCCGGCGTAGGCGACCTTGATCTTATCGGCCTGCGCGTCAGCCTTGCTGGCGTCCTTCATGCCCAGCGCCTTCGCGAGAATGCCGGTGGCGATCGCGCCGGGCGAAACCGAATTGACCCGCACGCCGGATTCCCCGAGCTCCATCGCGACGCATCGGGTCAGGTGCACCACCGCCGCCTTGGCGGCGCTGTAGATCATCGAGCTCGAATAGCCGGCCAGATGCGCGGCGATCGAGCCGTTGTTGATGATCGCGCCGGAGCGCTGCCGTTTCATGATCGGCGCGGCGTGCTTCATGCCGAGCATGACCGAGCGCACCAAGAGCGCCATCGCCTGGTCGAAGCCGTCGACCGGGACGTCCTCGATGCCGCCGGTCGGCGCCGGGCCGCCGGCGTTGTTGAACAGCACGTCGAGTTTCCCGTGACGGTCGAGCACGTGGCGGATCACGCGCTCCCAGTCGGCTTCCTGCGTGGCATCCGCGGGAAAAAAGCTCGCGTTGGCGCCCAGTCGCTTGGCGATCGCCTCGCCCTCCAGCTTGCGCCGGCCGGTGAAGAAAACGCGCGCGCCCTCCTCGACGAACAGCTCCGCGGTGCGCTCGCCGATGCCGCTCGTTGCTCCGGTGATGATCGCGATTTTGCCGTCGAGCATGCCCATGGTTCGCTCCTCCCTTGTCTATGCAAATTTGCTTCCCACGCGATGCGCGAACGCGGTCGGCGGAGCCGATGCCGGCGCGGTGCGCAGCCTGGACTCTCGCGAATGGATAATAGCCGGGATCGATGGTGGGCGCGGTTGGGATCGAACCAGCGACCCTATCGACCGCGCAAACGAGTTGGACGTGGACGCGGCTCGATAAGGCCCGATACGAATCAGCATCCGCGACAAATACTGTTTATCTTCTTGTTCAACTCTCTCTCCCAATCCTGGTGGTTGCGATCATTGTCTTTCTTGCCTGGGGGCGGGGTTCGATTGGGTGCCGGTCCCAATGGCGTTTCCTTTTCACCGATGGCAAGGGTCCTTTTGCTTCCCGGCGCTTCAAGAGGCGGCTTGAAGTCGGACTGCGTCGAAATCGAGGTTCGGGATATCGGCACACCGCTGAACCAGACAAGTGCCCACGCACCGCAAGCCACGAAGAGGGCGCCTGCAGTTCCAAGGACCAGGAATTGCACTACCTTCATGTAGCTTCTCGGGCGGTTCCTGTGCGGGTTACTGGTTACTCAGTCACCGTCGATAATATGCGATGCGTTTCGGTCTGCACAAATTGAAAAACATCACTGTCCGGCATATTTAGCGATCTCGACGAGATTGCCATCCGGATCGCGGCAGTAGATCGAGGTCATAGGTCCAAGTGCGCCGGTTCTCTGCACGGGCCCCTCGGTGACGGCCGTCCCTGTCGCCCGCAGATGATTCAGCACGTCTGCAGGGGCGGCGGTGGTAATGAAGCAAAGATCGAGGGACCCTGGCGTGTCTACCGCACCAGTCGGCCAATTTGAGGCTCCTGTTGGCCTCAGATTGATCTTCTGATTCCCGAATTTCAGGGCTATGCGCCGATCCGGTCCGAACTCCTCTCGGTCCATGCCCAACACGTGCTGATACCAGACCGCCATCGTGTCGAGATCCCTGCAATTCAGGACGACATGGTCAATTCGGTTTATCGAGAAAGGCATGGTTCTCTCCAACAGAACGCCACGCGAACATTCTGACCAAGCATTGACCCCTCTGACCAGGAGGAATCGTGGATTTTCAGAGTCTTTAGATGGTGGGCGCGGCTGGGATCGAACCAGCGACCCCTACGATGTCAACGTAGTGCTCTCCCGCTGAGCTACGCGCCCGGCCGATGTGGGGCAAGGCCCCTTATATCGGCTGCGACCGGCGAGGCAAGAACCCTCTCCCCTTGCGGAAGCATCCTTCGTAGCCCGGATGGAGCGCAGCGTAATCCGGGGCAGCCGCTCCCGCATTTCGCTTCGCTCCATGCGGGCTACCAGAATGCACGCCTTAGGCCGCCAGCATCTTCTGGACCTCGTTGACGAGGTCGCGCAGGTGGAAGGGTTTGGAGAGCACCTTGGCCTCCTTGGGCGCCTGCGAGTCCGGATTGAGCGCGACCGCGGCGAACCCGGTGATGAACATGATCTTCATGTCGGGGTCGAGCTCGGAGGCGCGGCGGGCGAGCTCGATGCCGTCCATCTCCGGCATGACGATGTCGGTCAACAGCAGCTGGAACGGTTCCTCGCGCAGCCGCCGGTACGCCGCAAGTCCGTTGTCGTAGTCGGTGACCTCGAAGCCGGCGCTCTGCAGCGCCTTGACCAGGAACCGGCGCATGTCGTTGTCGTCTTCGGCAAGCAGGATCTTCGGCATCGGCGGCTCACGGACCCAATGGCGCAAGAGGAGACTCATCCCATAAGCCGCCGCGGGGGTAAATATCGGGTGAACCTCGCCGGACGCTTGGCAGAAACCGCTCCGCAGTGGAGAATGCCCGCACGCATCCGAGAGAGTCGGGCCCGGAACCGTGCGCGCCAGAGAGGTCTTTTAGGACGATGAGCGATCCAGTCGTGGCCGAGCTCGACCCGCCGTTCGAAATCCTCGAACCGCAAGCGACCGCCGCGCCCTTCGTGTTCAATTCCCCGCACAGCGGCCGGGTTTACCCGCGCGCGTTCCTGGCGACCGCGCGGCTCGATCTCGCCACGTTGCGCCGTTCGGAGGATTCCTTCGTCGACGAGCTCATCTGCGGGGTGGTCGGCCGCGGCCAGCCGCTGGTGCGCGTGCATTTCCCGCGCTGCTATGTCGACGTCAACCGCGAGCCTTACGAGCTCGATCCGCGCATGTTCGAGGGGCGGCTGCCCTCCTTCGCCAATACCCGTTCGATGCGGGTCGCGGGCGGGCTCGGCACCGTGGCGCGGGTGGTCGGCGATTCCCAGGAAATCTACGACCAGCGGCTTCCCGTCGATGACGCGCTGCGGCGGATCGAATGCCTGTACAAGCCTTATCACCGGGCGTTGCGAAAATTGCTCGCCGACGTCCACCACGAATTCGGGGCCGCGGCGCTGATCGACTGCCATTCCATGCCCTCGACCGGCGGCGCCAAGGAGGAACGCCCGCGCGCCGATATCGTGCTGGGCGATCGCTACGGAACGAGCTGCGTCGCCGCCGTCTCCGAGACGATCGAATCCACCTTGCGGGAGCTCGGTTATCTGGTCAGCCGCAACAAGCCCTACGCGGGCGGCTTCATCACCGAGCACTACGGCAACCCGGCCGCGGGCCTGCATTCGATTCAGCTGGAGATCAACCGCGCGCTCTACATGGACGAGCGCCGTTACGAGCGCTCGGCGAATTTCCCGCAGGTCGCCGCCGACATGGTGATCCTGGCCGATCGCTTGGCGGCCTTGCCGCTGGAGGAGCTGCGGCCCTATCGCGCCGCTGCCGAGTGACGGCGGTCGCGCACCCTACCGCATAGCAGCATCCCGGTTGGCGCATGGCCGATCGGCGGGGGCTTGCGGTCCTGGTCCGAGCTTCGGCCCGCCAGTGAGCGCCCGGATCGGCTGACGGGGGAAAACATCGGCAAAAAAAGGGCCGCTCGCGGGTGCAAGCGGCCCAAGTCTAGGGAGGAAACGCCCAAGGAGGGCGGCGGGAACGCGACAACAATCGCGATACCGCGCTGCAGCAATATGCCACCGCGCCGCACAAAAGGCAAGTCCCGATTCCGCCTGCCCTTCGAAGGAGCGCCTCCGTGGCGAAATGAACACAGTCCGACCCTGGAGGCTGCGCGCCGGCCCCATCGCGGTTGCCGATCGTACGCGGCTTCGTTAGTGCCAGAGGGTCCAGGAAAACATTCCATGACGGCAGTCGATTTCGGAAGCTTCGTCGAGGAGCTGGCGGCGAAATCCGGCGAAGTGATCCTGCCGTTCTTCCGCACCTCGCTGAGCATCGACAACAAGGGCACGGTCGGCCGCTTCGATCCGGTCACGGCGGCGGATCGCGCCGCCGAGGCCGCGATGCGCGCGCTCATTCACAAGGCGTTTCCCGAGCACGGCATCATCGGCGAGGAATACGGCAGCGAGCATCCCGATGCCGAATACGTCTGGGTGCTCGATCCGATCGACGGCACCAAATCCTTCATCTGCGGCATGCCGGCGTGGGGAACGCTGATCGGGCTGACGCGATTCGGCAAACCGGTGTTCGGCACGATGCACCAGCCGTTCCTGGGCGAGAGCTTTACGGGAGACGGCGAGGCGGCGCGCTATCGCGGCCCGGCCGGGGACCGCGAGCTCTGCGTGCGTCCCTGCGCCGCGCTGGACGAGGCGGTGCTGTTCACCACGAGCCCGCTGTTGATGTCGGAACAGGATCGCGGCGCGTTCCGCCGCGTCGAGCAACGCGTGCGGCTGTCGCGCTATGGCGGCGATTGCTACGCCTATTGCATGCTGGCGGCCGGACACATCGATCTCGTCATCGAGACCGAGCTCAAGCCGCACGATATCGTCCCGCTGGTTCCGATCATCACCGGCGCCGGCGGCGTGCTCACCGCCTGGGACGGCGGTCCTGCCCTGTCCGGCGGCCGCGTCCTCGCCGCGGGCGACCGTGTCGTGCATGCAGCCGCGCTGAAACTGCTTCAGGCATGAGATCGTAGGGTGGGTTGAGCGGAGCGAAACCCACCGTCGGCGGAACATTGGGCCGCGCTGCGCTTGACCCACCCTACGGCTGTCCTTCGTCATCCGAACAACGGCGTCCCCGGCACGAAGGCGTCGAACGCCGCCCAGAACTGCGTGCGGTGGCGGTCCTGCTCCATCAGGATCTCGTGGCGCGCTCCGGCGATCACCAGATGCGAGCCCACGCGCAGCCGGGTCGCGAACTTCCCGGTGAGCGGCGTCGACACGACCTCGTCCTGACCCGCGGCCACGATCAGGATCGGCTGGCGGATGCGCTCGGGATATTGCGGCTCGCCGAACTCGCGCATGGTCCGGTACGCGGCGTCGACCCAGGCGACCGTCGGCGAGCCCAGCCCCAGCATCGGCTCGGCATCGACGATCGCCGCGGTGCGCGCGTAGCGCACGGGATCGGAGCTGAGCACATTGCCGACGAACGGCAGCGAGGCCACCGCGATCGACCCGCCGCCCGGCACATAGGAGCGGCCGAACCCGACGAGCCGCAGGGTTCGGGCGGTGACGGCGGCAAAGCGCGCGCCGGCGCGTCCGGCAAGCCCGATCATCGGCGCGCACAGCACAATGCGGTCGAACCAGCGGCGGCCTTTCTGGGCGGCACGGATCAGCATCGCGCACCCCATCGAGTGACCGAGCGCGAACAGCGGCGGCGGGCAATCCGGCAACACGATCTCCCGCACGAAAGTCTCCAGATCGACGTCGTATTCGGCGAAGCTGCCGACGTGGCCCTTGCGCGGATCGGGCAGCGCCCGCTCGGAGAGTCCCTGGCCGCGCCAATCGATCATGGCGACCGCGAAGCCCCGCGCGCGGGCCTCGCCGACCACTTCGAAATATTTCTCGATGAACTCCGCCCGGCCCGGCAGCACCAGCAGCGTGCCCTTGCGCCCCTGGGGCGGAGCCCAGCGCGCAAAGCGCAGCGCGACGCCGTCCGGGGTCTTGAGGACCCCGGTGACCGCGCCCTCCGGGACGGGGTTCGCGGGGGTGGAGATGAGTGTCATCGGAGCTGCTGGGCTTTTGGGCGGGAAGCCGGCCCTTATAGCAGCCCGGCAAGGGGGCTCAATGCGCGGAGCTTCGCACAGGCTCGTCCCCTTGCAGCGGAAAATACCGGTACCCACATAATGTCCATGCAGGCTCTATCGGCTGCACGAGAACGGTCCGACCGAAAGGTGGACCCCCGCATGTCGCTCAACCAAGGAGGTCATGCCATGCGAACATTCGATCTTGCTCCCCTCTATCGTTCGACCGTCGGTTTCGACCGGCTGTTTTCCCTGCTCGACCAGGTCGCAGGCGTCGACGGCGCGCCCAGCTATCCGCCCTACAATATCGAGCGGACCGGCGAGAACGCCTATCGCATCACGCTCGCGGTCGCCGGCTTCACCGAAGCCGACCTCTCGATCGAGAAGAAGGAAGACACGCTGACGATCCGCGGCGAGAAGCAGGTCAAGGACGAGAAGGCCGGCGAGGTGCTCTATCAGGGCATTGCCGCGCGCGCCTTCGAGCGCCGCTTCCAGCTCGCCGACCACGTCGAGGTCAAGGGCGCCACGCTGGAGAACGGTCTGCTTCACGTCGATCTCGTCCGCGAGGTCCCCGAGACGCTGAAGCCGCGCCAGATCCCGATCGGCACCCAATCGGCGAAAATCATCGACGCCAAGGCCGCGAAGGCAGCCTGACGCCGGATCGCGAATGTTTGGGGAGCGCCCCGCTCGGCGGGGCGCTTTCTTTTTGACCTCGCAGGTCGTCGTCCCGGCCAAGCGAGCGCAGCGAGTGCGAGCCGGGACCCATGACCACCGTTAGAACAACTCACAAAACACCGTGTTCATGGGTTCCGGCTCTCGCGCTGCGCGCTCGGCCGGAATGACGTCGCCTGCGGAGTTCACTCCAACGATTGCACCGGCGGGAAGCTCGGCGCCTTCGGCGTGCTCCCGGTCGGCTTGGGATCCGCGGCACGCGATCCGGCCGACGGTCCGATCGTCACCACCGATGCATGGGGGCTCGCCGGCGCGGCCGCGGCCTTCGGCTCCGGTTTGTCGCCTTGAGACGCCG
>VAZU01000096.1:229-9599 GCA_005884745.1 Alphaproteobacteria bacterium | reverse complement strand
GCCGGAAATCCGGTCCCATCCACGGCATCTCGTAGGGCGCATAGGGCCGCGGCATGGCGCCGTAGACCCGCGGCGGCGGATAAACGCCGGGCGGGCCCGCCGCAATGACCCGCCGCACCGAGAGCACGTCGCCGAAGCGAGCGTCGACGATGACGCGGAGCTGCCTTCCGCGCGGATCGGCGGCGAGCACCGCATAGGTCAGCCCCTGACGGACCGGCCGGCCGGCCGGCACCAGCCCCATCGAGCGCACGATGGCGCTGATCTCCGTCGGCGGCAGCACGCCGCCGAAGATGGGCCGCAGCGGCTCGGCCAATGCGGAACTCGAGCCGAGCGCGACGAGGCTCGCCACCAGGATCGCTTGGATCTTCACGAGACTTCTCCCCGACGGAATCTTCGACCCCCAGAGAATCGGATTGGCTCACGATCGGCCTCGATTGAGGCGGAGCTTGGGCGGGCCGATCACTCTGCGCAGTCGTTCCGGGGCGCCGTGAAACGGCGAACCCGGAACCTGTGACCACAGAAGCATCGCTGTTCATGGATTCCGGACAGCCGCTTTGCGGCTTCCGGAATGACGCCGCACGACATCGACAAATTCCTCCACATCCTCCGCGCGTGTGGCGAACGACGTGACGAGGCGCACCAGCACCTCATCGGACCCCAAGGCGACGCCGGCGCGCAGGCTGTCGGTCGCCCATGGATGATAGCTCGCGCCCGCTTGCCGGAGCCGCCGGTCGAGATCGTGAGAAAACTTCACGAATACTTCGTTGGCCTCGACCGGCCATAGCGCCGAACAACCGGCCGCGGCCAATCGCGCCGCGAGCAGATCGGCCATCGCATTGGCGTGACGCGCGAGCGTGAGCCAGAGATCGTCCGTCAGATAGGCTTCGAGCTGCGCCGCCAGGAAGCGGTGCTTGGAGAGAAGGTGTCCGCCGCGCTTGCGCCGCTCGGCCAACCCGGCGGCGCGTGCCGGATCGAACACCAGCACGGCCTCCGCCGCGAGCGCGCCGCCCTTGGTGGCGCCGAAGGACAGCACGTCGACGCCGAGCTTCCAGCTCGCCGCCGCGGGCGCAAGGTTCTGGCGCACGAGCGCATTGGCAAACCGCGCCCCATCGACATGCACCAGCATGTTTTTGGCATGCGCCAGCTCCGCGAGCCGGCGCATCTCATCCGGGGCATACAGCGTTCCGGCCTCGGTCGCCTGGGTGAGCGAGAGCGCCGCCGCGGTGACATGATGCGGACCGCCCCACGGCAGGCGCTTGAGTGCCGCCTCCAAGGTCGCGGCCGGGATCTTGCAGGCTTCGCCCGCAAGCGCGATCAGTTTGAGCCCGCCGCCGAAGAATTCCGGAGCGCCGCATTCGTCGGTCGCGAGATGACATTCCTCATGGCACAGCACGGCTCCCCAGGGCGGCGCGATGTGCGCCAGCGCCAGCGCGTTCGCGGCGGTTCCGGTCGGCACCAGGAACGCCGCGAGCTCGTGCTCGAAGATTTCGGCCAGGCGTCGCTCCAGCCGTTTCGTGATCGCATCCTCGCCGTAGCCGAGCGCGAAGCCGTCGTTGGCGCGGCCGATCGCCGCGAGGATCGCGGGCGCGATCCCGGCGGCATTGTCGCTGGCGAAATGCATACGTCTCTCCCCTCGTGTCCGGGCGCGGCGCAGCATGAAGTGGTGCGCTGCTTAACCGGGGAACGCCACTCCGTGGGCAACCCCATTGCGCTCAACGCCGCATCCGTGTTCCTCTTGTTGCGTCCAGGAATCCTTCGCCGCAACAATCGGCAAGGAAAAGGCCGGATTTGCCCGGCCGAGCCTTGCGTTCGGGGTCGAGATTTGACATATTAGGACAGTAATGCTGTCCCAATTGGCGGTCCGCGCCGCCAGACCGGAAGCGATCCGGCAAAAATGCGCGGGAGAGCGCGCCTTGCGCGAAGGGCTTGCGCAAGGCCGTTCGGAAGCGATCCCGAAAGGGTCCGCGGCTCGGGTAAAGCCGCCTATTCACGAGGAGGGATTCCGTCCGCATCGAGGCGTCCAGCGGCGCCGCGGGCGAGGAGGGTGCGCCGAAACCCGGTTTCGCGCGTTCCGGAACGAGAGGAGGGTGCCATGAGGGCGACACGCTTCCCGGATCGGGCCAGCGCTTCGCAGGCGGAGCAGGCGGATGCCCGCGCGGCATTGCGTGCCGCCGGCACGCCTTCCGGACTCTACGATCCGGCGCTGGAAAAGGATTCCTGCGGGGTCGGCTTCATCGCCGATATCAAGGGCCGCAAATCCCACAAGATCGTCGACGACGCGCTCAAGATCCTGCTCAACCTCGAGCACCGCGGCGCGGTCGGCGCCGACCCACGGGCCGGCGACGGCGCCGGCATTTTGGTGCAGATCCCGCACAAGTTCTTCGCGCGCAAGGCCGCCGAGCTCGGCATCGACCTGCCCGAGCCCGGCCATTACGCCGTCGGCCACGTTTTTCTGCCGCGCGACCCGCAATGGCGCCAGGTGATCCTCGACATCTATGCCGACGTGGTGGCGCGCGAGGGCCAGGTGCTGCTCGGCTGGCGCGAGGTGCCGAGCGACAACGCCTCGCTCGGCGCGGCGGTGCTGCCGACCGAGCCGGTGCACATGCAGGTGTTCGTCGGCCGCGGCAAGAACGTCAAGACCGACGACGAGTTCGAGCGGCGCCTGTTCATCCTGCGCAAGGTGATCTCCAACGAGGTCTACAACCGGCGCGAACGGCATCTCGCCGATTACTACATGGTCTCGCTCTCGTGCCGCACCCTGGTCTACAAGGGCATGTTCCTGGCCGACCAGCTGTGCAAATATTATCCGGATCTGCACGAGCCGGATTTCGAATCCGCTCTGGCGCTGGTGCATCAGCGCTTCTCGACCAACACGTTCCCGACCTGGTCGCTCGCGCACCCCTACCGGATGATCGCGCACAACGGCGAGATCAACACGCTGCGCGGCAATCTCAACTGGATGGCGGCGCGGCAGGCCTCGGTCTCCTCCGAGCTGTTCGGCGACGACATTTCCAAGCTGTGGCCGATCTCCTACGAGGGCCAGTCCGACACCGCCTGTTTCGACAACGCGCTGGAATTTCTGGTGCGCGGCGGCTATTCGCTGGCGCACGCGGCGATGATGCTGATCCCCGAGGCGTGGGCCGGCAATCCGCTGATGAGCGAGGAACGCCGCGCGTTCTACGAATATCACGCCTCGCTGATGGAGCCGTGGGACGGCCCGGCCGCGATCGCGTTCACCGACGGGCGCCAGATCGGCGCCACGCTCGACCGCAACGGCCTGCGCCCGGCGCGCTGGTTCGTCACCTCGGACGATCTCGTCATCATGGCGTCGGAGGCCGGCGTGCTGCCGGTGCCGGAGGAGACCATCGTCCGCAAATGGCGGCTGCAGCCCGGCAAGATGCTGCTCGTCGATCTCGTCGAGGGCCGCATCATCTCCGACGACGAGCTCAAAGCCAGCCTCGCGGGCCGCCATCCTTACGGCAAATGGCTCAAGCGCACCCAGATCGTGCTCGAGGATCTCCCCCCGGTGCAGGCGCGCGAGGTGCGCACCAACGTCTCGCTGCTCGATCGCCAGCAGGTGTTCGGCTACAGCCAGGAGGACCTGCAGATCCTGCTCGAGCCGATGGCCACCACCGGCCAGGAAGCGGTCGGCTCGATGGGCAACGACACGCCGATCTCGGCGCTCTCCGACAAGCCGAAGCTGCTCTATACCTATTTCAAGCAGAATTTCGCCCAGGTCACCAACCCGCCGATCGACTCGATCCGCGAGGAGCTGGTGATGTCGCTGGTTTCCTTCATCGGGCCGCGGCCGAACCTATTCGATCTCAAGGGCCTCGCCCACAGGAAGCGGCTCGAAGTGCGCCAGCCGATCCTCACCAACGGCGATCTGGAGAAGATCCGCCGCATCAGCCACGTCGAGGAGCAGTTCGACACCCGCACCCTCGACGTGAGCTATCCGGCCGAGCAGGGCGCCGCCGGCATGAAGGAGGCGCTCGCGAAACTGTGCGAGCGCGCGGAAAGCGCGGTGCGCGGCGGCTACAACATCATCGTGCTGTCCGACCGCCAGGCCGGGCCCGAGCGCATCCCGATTCCGGCGCTGCTGGCGACCGCGGCGGTGCATCATCACCTGATCCGCAAGGGGCTGCGCACCGCGGTCGGCCTCGTGGTGGAGACCGGCGAAGCCCGCGAGGTGCATCATTTCTGCTGCCTCGCCGGTTACGGCGCCGAGGCGATCAACCCCTATCTGGCGTTCGAGACGCTGATCGCCATGCGCGACCAGCTGCCGGAGAAAATCGACGAGAAGGAGATCGTCAGGCGCTACATCAAGTCGATCGACAAGGGCATCCTCAAGGTGATGTCCAAGATGGGCATCTCGACCTATCAGTCCTATTGCGGCGCGCAGATCTTCGACGCGGTGGGGCTCCGCAGCGATTTCGTCGAGCAATTCTTCTTCGGCACCCATTCGCGCATCGAGGGCGTGGGCTTGGACGAGATCGCCGAGGAGACCGCACGGCGCCACCGCGACGCCTTCGGCGATTCGCCGGTGCTGCGCCATGCGCTCGAGGTCGGCGGCGAATATCTGTTCCGGCTGCGCGGCGAGGCGCACGCCTGGACGCCGGAGACGGTGGCGACGCTGCAGCACGCGGTGCGCGGCAACTCGCAGGACGAGTACCGCGCCTATGCAGGAATCGTGAACGAGCAGGCGGAGAAATATCTGACCATCCGCGGCATGTTCCGCATCAGGTCCGCCGCGGAGGATTCTCGCGCCCCGGTGCCGCTCGAGGAGGTCGAGCCGGCCAAGGACATCGTCAGGCGCTTCTCGACCGGCGCGATGTCGTTCGGCTCGATCAGCCGCGAAGCCCACACCACGCTCGCCATCGCCATGAACCGCATCGGCGGCAAGTCGAACACCGGCGAGGGCGGCGAGGAATCCGACCGCTACCGGCCGCTGCCCAACGGCGATTCCATGCGCTCGGCGATCAAGCAGGTCGCGTCGGGCCGGTTCGGGGTGACCACCGAATATCTGGTCAATTCCGACGTGATGCAGATCAAGATGGCGCAGGGCGCCAAGCCCGGCGAGGGCGGCCAATTGCCCGGCCACAAGGTCGACGCCGTGATCGCCAAGGTGCGGCATTCGACCCCGGGCGTCGGGCTGATCTCGCCGCCGCCGCATCACGACATCTATTCGATCGAGGACCTGGCGCAGCTGATCTTCGATCTGAAAAACGTCAACACCGCGGGCGACGTCTCGGTCAAGCTCGTCTCCGAGGTCGGCGTCGGCACGGTCGCGGCCGGCGTCTCCAAGGCGCGCGCCGACCACGTCACCATCGCGGGCTTCGAGGGCGGCACCGGCGCCTCGCCGCTGACCTCGATCAAGCACGCCGGCAGCCCCTGGGAGATCGGCCTGGCCGAGACCCACCAGACCCTGGTGGCGAACCGGCTGCGCGGGCGCATCGCCGTGCAGGTCGACGGCGGCATCCGCACCGGGCGCGACGTCGTGATCGGCGCCATGCTCGGCGCCGACGAGTTCGGCTTCTCGACCGCGCCGCTGATCGCGGCCGGCTGCATCATGATGCGGGTGTGCCATCTCAACACCTGTCCGGTCGGCGTGGCGACCCAGGACCCGGTGCTGCGCAAGCGTTTTCGGGGCACGCCCGAGCACGTCATCAATTATTTCTTCTTCGTCGCCGAGGAAGTGCGCGAGCTGATGGCCGAGATGGGCTATCGCAGGTTCGAGGAGATGATCGGCCAGATGCAGATGCTCGACCAGCGCCACGTGATCGAGCACTGGAAGGCGAAGGGGCTAGACTTTTCAAAGCTGTTCCACAAGCCGGACGCGCCGAACTCGACCGCAAGCTGATCGTCGAGGCGCGCGCCGCGATCGACCGCGGCGCCAAGGTCAGGATCGAGACGCCGATCCGCAATACCGACCGCACCACCGGCGCCATGCTCTCGGGCGAGATCGCCAAGATCTACGGCCACGAAGGGCTGCCCGACGGCACCATCCACGTGAAATTCAAGGGCACCGCGGGCCAGAGCTTCGGCGCCTGGCTCACGCGCGGCGTCACCTTCGAGCTCGAAGGCGAGACCAACGATTACGCCGGCAAGGGGCTCTCGGGCGGGCGCATCATCGTCTATCCGCCGCGCGAGGCGAGCAGCATCGTGCCGGAGGAATCCATCATCGTCGGCAACACCGTGCTGTACGGCGCGATCGAGGGCGAATGCTATTTCCGCGGCATCGCCGGCGAGCGCTTCGCGGTGCGCAACTCCGGGGCCATCGCGGTGATCGAGGGCGCGGGCGACCATTGCTGCGAATATATGACCGGCGGGGTCGTGGTCGTGCTCGGCTGGACCGGGCGCAATTTCGCGGCCGGCATGTCCGGCGGCATCGCCTACGTGCTCGACGAGGACGGCAGCTTCCCGCGCCGCTGCAATCTCTCCATGGTGGAGCTCGAGCCGGTGATGGAAGAGGAGGAGATGATCGCGCGGCACTATCACCAGGCCGGCGATCTCGACATGCACGGCCGCGTCGACGTGATGGCCGACATGACCCGGTTCGACGCCGAGCGGCTGCGGCAGCTCATCGACAATCACGCGCGCTACACCGGTTCGCGCCGCGCCCAGGAGATTCTCGGGCAATGGGCGGCCTATCTGCCGAAATTCCGCAAGGTGATGCCGGTCGAGTACCGCCGCGCGCTCGCCGAGCTGAAAGCCCGCGAGGCCGGCGCCGAGGCACTCCCCCTGGCCGCCGCCGGAGGCTGAGCGGTTGGAGATAGTGTTCACTTTGACTCGTCGTCCCGGCCAAGCGAGCGGAGCGAGCGCGAGCCGGGATCCATGAACACCGTTGTCGAGCTATGGCCAAGTCTGTGGCCATGGGTTCCGGCTCTCGCGCACCGCAAGTCGGATGTTTCCGACTTGCGAAACTCATAATATTGCCGGAACTCGGGAACACCCGAGTTCCGGAGCGCTCGGCCGGAATGACAAGGCAGTAGTACGAATGGGCAAGGTCACCGGGTTCCTGGAGATCGAACGTCAGGACCGCCGCTACGCGCCGGCGTCCGACCGCATCCGGCATTTCCGCGAGTTCGTGATCCCGCTCTCGGAGGAGACGACGCGCGACCAGGCGGCGCGCTGCATGAACTGCGGCATTCCGTATTGTCACACCGGCTGCCCGGTCAACAACCAGATCCCGGACTGGAACGATCTCGTCTACCGCCGCGACTGGCAGGCGGCGAGCCTCAACCTGCATTCGACCAACAATTTCCCGGAATTCACCGGCCGGCTGTGCCCGGCGCCGTGCGAGGCGTCCTGCACGCTCAACCTCGACGACAATCCGGTGACCATCAAGACCATCGAATGCACGATCGCCGACCGCGCCTGGAAGGAAGGCTGGATCGTTCCCGAACCGCCCGCGCACAGGACCGGCAAGAAGGTCGCGGTGATCGGCTCGGGCCCGGCCGGGCTCGCCTGCGCGCAGCAGCTCGCGCGCGCCGGCCACGAGGTGCATCTGTTCGAACGCTGGGCCAAGGCCGGCGGCCTGCTCACCTACGGCATCCCCGATTTCAAGATGGAGAAGCATCACGTTTTTCGCCGCGTCGAGCAGATGGAGGCGGAAGGCGTGGTGTTCCATTACGGCGCCCACGTCGGCGTCGACGTGCCGGTCGAGCCGCTGCTTGCCGAGCACGACGCAATGGTGCTCGCCGGCGGCGCGGAACAGTCCCGCGACCTGCCGATCCCGGGGCGCGAGCTTTCCGGCATTCATTTCGCCATGGATTTCCTGCCGCAGCAGAACCGCCGCATCTCCGGCGAGCCGCCGCTCGGGGACATGCCGGCGATCAGCGCCAACCGCAAGCACGTCATCGTCATCGGCGGCGGCGACACCGGCTCCGACTGCATCGGCACCGCGATCCGCCAGGGCGCGCTCTCGGTGACGAATCTGGAGCTCCTGCCGCAGCCGCCCGCCAAGGAGAACAAGCTTTTGACCTGGCCGGACTGGCCGCTCAAGCTGCGCACCTCCGCGAGCCACGAGGAGGGCGCCGAGCGCGAGTTCGCGGTGATGACGCAGAAATTTTCCGGCAACGGCCAGGTCGAGCGCCTGCACTGCGTGCGCGTCGATCCCAAACTCGCGCCGGTTGCCGACAGCGAGTTCGAGCTGAAAGCCGATCTGGTGCTGCTCGCCATGGGCTTCGTGCATCCGGTGCACGAGGGCATGATCGCGGCGCTCGAACTCGAGCTCGACCCGCGCGGCAACGTCAAGGCCGACACGAAGGCCTACCGGACCTCGCTCGCAAAGGTGTTCGCGGCGGGCGACATGCGGCGGGGCCAGTCGCTGATCGTGTGGGCGATCCGCGAGGGCCGCCAGGCCGCCGCCGCCGTCGACGAATTTCTGATGGGCCAGACGAATTTGCCAAGGTGAGAGGTGGCCCCGCCGGGGCGGCCCCCAAGTAACCCTTCGTTAACCATATCCCCCCAGGCTCCCGGCAAATCCGCACAGCCATCCGGGGGACCCGGCCATGAACGTGATCACGCTTGCGTCCCGCAAGGGCGGCTCGGGCAAGAGCACGCTGACCGCGCATCTGGCCGCCTTCGCGCACAAGCTCGGAAAGCGCTCGCTCATCCTCGACGCCGACCCGCAGGGCTCGCTCACGCTGTGGCACTCGCTGCGGCGGGGCGGCGAGCCGCCGCTCGAGAACGCCGCGCGCGGGATCGACCGCCTCATCGCCCACGCCATGATCGACGGCGTCGAATGGGTGTTCATCGACACCGCGCCGACGCTATGGGTCGTGGTGCAGGAGGCGATCCGCGCCGCGACGCTGGTGGTCATTCCGGCGCGCCCGGGGTTCTTCGACCTCGCCGCGGTCACCGAGACGGTGAAGATCGCGCGCGAGCGCAACAAGCCCTACGCGGTGGTGATCAATTCCGCGCCGGTCAAGCGCGACGAGAAGGAAGCGCCGGCGGTCGCCGCCTCGCGCGCAAAACTCGAGGCGCTCGGCATTCCGGTGTGGTCGGGCCAGATTTCGCAGCGCGCGGGCTACATGGCCTCGCTCGCGGCGGGGTTCAGCGCCGGCGAGGTCGCGCCGGATTCGGCCGCCGGCCAGGAGGTGGCGCGGCTGTGGTCGGCAATCGAGCGCTCGGTCGCGGCGATCCGCGGCGCGCAGGCGGACGCCGGCGTGATGCACAGCCGGGCGGCGTAGTCACCCTCCCCTGGAGGGGGAGGGTCGCGCGCGAAGTGCGCGGGGTGGGGTGATCGGATTCACCCCCTCCCGGCTCGCGCCTGACGCCGCTCGCCGACCTCCCCCCTCCAGGGGGAGGTGGGTGTTTGCTGCATGGCGCAGCGCCTCGGTCACTTCATCGAGCGACGGCGGCGCGG
>VAZU01000096.1:0-200 GCA_005884745.1 Alphaproteobacteria bacterium | reverse complement strand
GATCTCGGCCGCGGCCAAGTGAAAGCCGCCCGGCAGGCCGGCGGCCTCGAAGCTCGCGGCGATTTCTTCCATCTCGGCGACCCAGCGCCAGGCTTTTCGCACTTTGCCGGGGACCGCGTCGGATTCCCGAAGCGGCTGCGGCTGCGACAGCTTCCATTCCTCGACGAGGCTCGCGTCGACGCCTTCGGCTTGCGCCAGCG
>VAZU01000095.1 GCA_005884745.1 Alphaproteobacteria bacterium | reverse complement strand
TGCCGTAGAGCACGCCGTTGAGGGTGGAGATGATGACGAGCTCGAGCACCGTCAGCCGCCGTTTACCTTGGCCCAGCAGGGCAGGGCGATCGCGTTGGGCTGCGGGAATGCGGCTCCCTCGGACCCAACCGTGATCGCTCTGCGGTTGCGGAGGTCTCGACCCGAGCAAATAGCAGTCATCGTGGTTCCCCGCCGAACCGGACGCTATCGCAGGCGCAAACGACCCTCAGCTCGGGCGGTTCATCTTGCAGGTGGTGGGCACGATGGTGTTCTGCGTGTCCACCTTGCCGATCACTTTCCAGCCCCAGCCGGTGTTTTCCTCGTCGAACGGCTGGTTCTTGGCGAGCGGGCCGAGGTTCGCGATGTACATCGGCTGGAAGAACTGGTGGTCGTCGGCGCGCATGAAGCCTTCGCCGCCGTTGTGGACGGTGATGCGCATGCCCTCGAGCTTGGCGGCGAGCTTGGCCGGCTCCGCCGAATTCGCCTCCTGGGCGGCCTTGACCAGCATGTTGATCTCGTTCACCGCCCGGGGATAGAACAGCGTCTGGCCGATTTTCGCACGAAACGCCTTCTCGAACTCCCGCGCCGACGCGTAATCGACGTTGGGCACGCCCTCGGAAATCTGGAAGACGCGATCCGGCAGATTGGCCTGCTTGATGGCGGTCGGGCCGCCGGGGCCGCCCGCGTAGTAGGTGTACCAATCGACCTGCAGGCCGGCGTCGGCCGCGGCCTTCACCAGCAAGGCGAGATCGTTGGCCCAATTGCCGGTGATCACCGAATCGGCGCCAGACGCCTTGATCTTGGCCACATAGGGCGAGAAGTCGGTGATCTTCTGCAGCGGGTGCACCTCGTCGCCGACGATCTGGATATCCGGTCGCTTTTCCGCGAGCATCTTGCGCGCGGCGCCGCGCACCGCCTGTCCGAACGAATAGTCTTGATTGATCAGATAGATCTTCTTGATGTTGGTGCGCGTCTTCATGTAGTTGGTGAGCGCTTCCATCTTGATGTCGGAATTGGCGTCCCAGCGGAAATGCCAGAAATTGCATTTCTCGTTGGTGAGCACCGGGTCGACGGCGGCGTAATTGAAATACACGACTTCCTTGCCCGGATTGCGACCGTTGTATTTGCCGACCTGGTCCTCGAGCGCGGCGGCGACGTTCGAGCCGTTGCCCTGGGTGACGATGCGAATGCCGGCGTCGACGGCCTTTTGCAGCTGCACCAGGCTTTCCTGGGCGTTGACCTTGTTGTCGTAGCCCACGACTTCGAGCTTCTTGCCGAGGACGCCGCCCTTGGCGTTGACCTGCTCGGCGAGATACTGGAAGGTCTTGAGCCCCGCCTCGCCGGTGCTCGCGGCAAGCCCGGACAACGGATCGATGAAGGCGATCCGAACGGTTTCCTGGGCGCCCGCGGCGGAGCTCAGCCACACCGCCGCGCCGGCCAGCAACGCCGCTTTCAAATGCACGGAATTCATTGCACTCCTCCCGTTTGATCGATCCTTGTTGCGCAATCTCATGCGCGGCCGACGCCTAGATGATCCCCGGGGGCGCGCGTAGTCAAGCGCCCGCCCGGGCCGGATGCGGCGAACCATCACTTGCCTGCACGGGGCTCGCTTCCTCGCCGGCTTTTGGCGTAAATCCCAGCCCGGCCATTGGACCACGGAGGGATTCATGCGGGTGTTTGCGGATTTCGACGCCGTGAAAGCCGCCGTCGGCGAGGACATCGGGGTCAGCGATTGGGTGCTGGTCTCGCAGGAGCGCATCGACCGCTTCGCCGAGGCGACCGGCGACGACCAATGGATCCACGTCGACGTCGAGCGGGCCCGTCGCGAGCTGCCCTACGGCACGACCATCGCGCACGGGCTGCTGACGCTGGCGCTCGTGCCGTCGTTCTTTCGCACCGTGCTCCGCGTCGAGGGCGTGAAGAACAGCCTCAATTACGGCTCGAACCGGGTGCGCTATCTCAGCCCGGTTCCGGCCGGCTCGCGGCTGCGCGGCCGCATCGGCATCGCGCAGGCGGTGGATGTCCCGCCCAACGGCCTGCGCGTCACCTACCACACCACGGTCGAGATCGAAGGCAGCGAGCGTCCGGCCTGCGTCGCCGACACCATCGGGGTGCATTTCAGGTGATCAGTAGTCAGAAGTCAGAAATCACGGCCCGATCACCCTACTGACTTGTGATTTCCGATCACTGTCTCCTGGACGACGGCTGGTATTTGCGCAGCTCGAGCTTCGCCACCGTTTCGCGATGCACTTCGTCCGGCCCGTCGGCCAGCCGCAGCGTGCGCGCGTGCGCCCAGGCGAAGGCGAGGTGGAAGTCCTGGCACACGCCGGCGCCGCCGCACACCTGGATGGCGCGATCGAGCACGTTGAGCGCGACGTTCGGCGCCACCACCTTGATCATGGCGATCTCGGCGCGCGCCGCCTTGTTGCCGACCTCGTCCATCATCCGCGCCGCGTGCATGGTGAGCAGCCGCGCCTGGTCGATCTCCATGCGGCACTCGGCGATCCAATGGCGGCTGACGCCGTGATCGGCGATCGCCTTGCCGAAAGCCGTGCGTGACAGCGCGCGCAGGCACAAGGTCTCGAGCGCCCGCTCGGCGACCCCGATCGAGCGCATGCAATGGTGGATGCGCCCCGGGCCGAGCCGGCCTTGCGCGATCTCGAAACCGCGGCCCTCGCCGAGCAGGATGTTGGAGGCCGGCACCCGCACGTTCTCGAAGACGACCTCGGCGTGGCCGTGCGGCGCATCGTCGTAGCCGAACACGGTGAGCGCCCGCAGCACCCGGACCCCGGGCGTGTCCATCGGCACCAGGATCATCGACTGGCGCTTGTGCGCCGGAGCGTCCGGATTGGTCAACCCCATGAAGATCGCGATCTTGCAGCGCGGATCCATGGCGCCCGAGGTCCACCACTTGCGGCCGTCGACGACGTAATGATCGCCGTCGCGACGGATCTGCGACTGGATGTTGGTGGCATCCGAGGAGGCGACCGCGGGTTCCGTCATGGCGAAGCAGGAACGGATCTCGCCCTCCATCAGCGGCTTGAGCCAGCGCTCCTTCTGCTCCTTGGTGCCGTAGCGCGCGATCGTCTCCATGTTGCCGGTGTCCGGCGCCGAGCAATTGAACGGCTCGGCGCCGATCGGCGAGCGACCCATGATCTCGCACAGCGGCGCGTATTCCTCGTTGGTCAGCCCGTCGGGGAACTCCTCCTTGGGCAGGAACAGGTTCCACAACCCTTGCGTCTTTGCCTTGGTCTTGAGCTCGTCCATGACCGGGAGCGCGCTCCACCGGCTCGGCATTTCGGAAAGCTGGCGCCGGTAGACTTCCTCGGCCGGCAGAATGTGCTCCTCCAGAAACGCGCTGATGCGCTGGCGCAGCTCGGCGGCGCGGGCACTGGGCGGGGTGAGCATGGTTTCCTCCTGAGACGATGAACCGGGCTTCGGCAAGCGATGCGTTTTATGGGCGGGGGCACGCCGCGCGTCCTTGGTCAAAGCATAGTCCGGAATTCCCGGGGGAGGCTAGGGCATCATGGCGTGGTGCTGCATAGGGCAGCAGAACCGCGAGTGAAAAGCTCGCGCGGGCGAGCTGGAATTACCCCGCGGGAATTTGCTATACGTGGACCATGACAAAATTGCTCCAAAAAGCCATCCAGCAGGTTGAACAGCTTCCCGAGGACGAGCAAGACGCCGCGGCTGGAGCTCTGATCGATTACCTCGCGCACATGCGAGACCTACGGCTTACGGACGAGCAGCTTGCCGAAGTCCGCCGTCGCCGTGCCAACAGGAACCGACCGGCCGTTCCGCTCGCCGAAGTCCGCGAACGGCTGCGGCAGCTCGGGAAATGAAGATCGCGCTCGATCCGGAGGCGATCGACGATCTCATAGGAATCTATCGATGGATTGCCCAAGACAGTCCGGCGGCTGCGCGAGCCGTCAGTGCGTCAGTAGCCTCGCATCCTCGCCAGCCGGTCGGCATGGAATTGCACATCCCCGAACAGCTCCTGCGCCACGCGGATGCGTTTCATGAACAGCCCGATGTCGAGCTCGTCCGTCATGCCCATGCCGCCGTGCATCTGCACCGCCTCCTGGCTGGCGAGCTTCGCCGCCTGGCCGGCCTTGGCCTTGGCGACCGAGGCGATCGGGCCCGCGCCGTCGAGATTTTCGTCCATGGTCTGCAGCGCCTTGAGCACGGCCGAGCGCGCCATCTCCAGGTCGTCGTACACCTGAGCGACGCGGTGCTGCAGCGCCTGGAACTCGCCGATGGCGCGGCCGAACTGCCGGCGCTCCTTCAGGTAGGAGACGGTGCGGTCGAACGCCTCCGAGCCTGCGCCGACCAGCTCGGCTGCAAGCCCGGCGCGGCCGATCGAGAGCACGCGCTCGAGCCAGGGCGCGCCCTCGTCGACTTCGCCGAGCACCGCGTCCGCCGTCACGTCGACATTCTCGAACGCGAGCCGCGCGGCGTTGCGGCTGTCGACCATGATGGTGCGCTCGCGCGCGAGGCCGGGCGTCTTGGCATCGACCAGGAACAGCGTCACGCCTTGTTTGTCCTCGATCCCGCCTGCGGTGCGCGCCGCGACGATGAGGAGATCGGCGACGTGACCGTCGATCACGAAGGTCTTCGTGCCGTTGAGCCGGAAACCGTTGGCGTGTCGGGCGGCGGCAAGCGCGATGCGGCTCGGCTTGTGCTTGGCGCCTTCGTCGATCGCCAGCGCGGCGACGAGCTCGCCGGCGGCGATGCGCGGCAGATGCTGGGCTTTGTGCTGGGCGGAGCCGGCGAGCCCGATGGCGCTCGCGGCGACGACCGCGGTCGAGAGGAACGGGGAGGGGGCGAGCGTGCGCCCCATTTCCTCGAGCAGGACGCCGGCCTCGACATGACCGAGCCCGACGCCGCCGAATTCCTCGGCGATCAGCACGCCGGCCCAGCCCATTTCGGCAAAGCCGCGCCACAGCGCGCGGGAAAAGCCGGTGTCGTCGCGTTCATCGCGCAGCTTGCGCAAATGCGCGACCGGAGCCTGCTCGGCGAGATAGCCGCGCGCGCTCTCGCGCAGCATCTGCTGCTCGTCGGAAAGGACCAGAGGCATCAACTCCCCTCCCGATGGGTCATTCCGGCCGAGCGCGAAGCGCGAGAGCCGGAACCCATGAACACCGTCCTCTTTGTAACCGCAAACCTCGTGTTCATGGATCCCGGCGCTCGCTCGCTACGCTCGCTTGGCCGGGACGACGGCGCACCAATTGCTGATCCTGAAACGGCCCCACTTCACGCGCCCGGCAGGCCCAGCAGGCGCTTGGCGATGATGTTGAGCTGGATCTCCGAGGTGCCGCCCTCGATGGAATTGGCCTTGCTGCGCAGCCACTCGCGCGCGGCCTTGCCGTCGTGCGAACGCGCGCCCTCCCATTCGAGCGCGTCCGAACCGCCGCCGTCCATCATCAGCTCGTGCCGGCGCTTGTTGAGCTCGGCGCCGTAATATTTGAGCACGGACGAATAGGCGCCGCTGCCCTGTCCGGCCTTGGCCATGTCGGCGGCACGCTGCATGCTCAGCAGGAAGCACCAGCCGTCGACCTCGAATTCCGCGATTTTCGCCCGCAGCAGCGGGTCGGCGAGCACGCCGTCATCGTGGCCGACGGTTTCGGCCGCCAGCTCGCCGAGCGAGCGCCCGATCTGCGTGATCCCGAAGGCGCCGATGCTCTCGCGCTCGTGGGTAAGCAGATATTTGGCGATCTCCCAGCCCTTGTTGCGCTCGCCGACCAGGTTCCCTTTCGGCACTTTCACGTCGTGGAAGAAGGTCTGGCAGAACGGCGATTTGCCGGAAATCAGCGAGATCGGCGTGGTGGACACGCCCGGGCTCGCCATGTCGAACAACAGAAAGCTGATGCCCTCGTGCTTCTTGGCGGCGAAATCCGTGCGCACCAGGCAAAAAATCCAGTCCGCCCTGTCGGCGTACGAGGTCCAGATCTTCTGGCCATTGACCAGGAAATGATCGGCCTTGTCCTCGGCCTTGGTTTGCAGCGAGGCGAGATCGGAGCCGGCGTTGGGTTCCGAATAACCCTGGCACCAGCGGATTTCTCCCCGGGCGATCTCCGGGAGATATTTTCGCTTCTGCGCCTCGGAGCCGTATTTGAGCAGCGCCGGACCGAGCATCCAGATGCCGAAGCTCGTCAGCGCGGCACGGCAATGGAGCCTCGCCATCTCCTCGCGCAGCACCTTGGCTTCCTCGCGCGTGAGCCCGCCGCCGCCGTATTGCTTCGGCCATTCCGGCACGGTCCAGCCGCGCTCGCCCATGCGCTCGAGCCAGACCCGTTGCGCGTCCGACTGGAAGCTCGGCTTGCGTCCGCCCCAGCAAACGTCGTCCTCGTTCAAGGACGGCCGGCGCATCTCGGGCGGGCAGTTTTTCTCCAGCCAGCTGCGGACTTCGCCGCGGAATTGCTCGAGATCGCTCATGGTTCACCTTACAGCGTGGCAGCATGTTGGCAAAGAAGTCCAAGCGTCGCACCTTGATCTTGTCTCGGCGCGTGCGGATCTGGGCGAGATCATGCGCTGCCTGCATCCTGAGCCAGGCATCGGCCGTGCTGCCAATCGCCTTTTCGAGCCGCACTGCCATCTCTGGCGTGATTGCGCTCTTGCCGCTGATGACGTTGTAAAGCTGCTGCCGGGTGATTCCGAGGCCCTGCGCTGCGTCGGCAACGGACAGTCCCAGATCTTCGATGTTGATCTGGGCGAGATCATGCGCTGCCTGCATCCTGAGCCAGGCATCGGCCGTGCTGCCAATCGCCTTTTCGAGCCGCACCGCCATCTCTGGCGTGATTGCGCTCTTGCCGCTGATGACGTTGTAAAGTTGCTGCCGGGTGATTCCGAGGCCCTGCGCTGCGTCGGCAACGGGCAGTCCCAGATCTTCGATGTTCTCCTTCACCAGGCGGCCCGGATGCGGCGGATTCTTCATGGGCATGTCGGCCTCCTAATGGTAATCCGATCATCTTCGCTCAATGAGCAAGTAAACTGTCAATTAACAATTGTCAAGATCGCCGCGCGGGAACGTCGCGCGGACGGCGCTACCGGCTCTCGGTGCTCAGGCAGCGGCGGCGCCGGGGGCCTTGAGCGAGGCGAAGCCTCTGCCGTCGGCCGCGAGCTTCGAGAGCAGCGGCGCCGGCTGCAGCGTCTTGTCCCCGGTGCGCTGCGCGTAGAGCGCGAGCCGATCGCGGATCTGCGCGAGCCCGACCTGGTCGGCATGGAACATCGGGCCGCCGCGCCACACCGGCCAGCCGTAGCCGTAGACCCAGATCACGTCGACGTCGCCCGGGCGATACGCGATGCCCTCGTCGAGGATGCGCGCGCCTTCGTTGATCATGGGGTAGATCATCCGCTCGATGATCTCCTGCTTGTCGATCGGCCGGCGCGCGATCCCCAGCCGCCGGGAAGCTTCGACGATGACCTGTTCGACCTCCGGATCCGGGACCGGCGCGCGCGAGCCCGACTGGTACGAATAATAGCCTTTGCCGGTCTTCTGGCCGAAGCGGCCGGCTTCGCACAGCGGATCGGAGATCTCGGCGCGAACCCCGCGCGCGCGCCGGATGCGCCAGCCGACGTCGAGCCCGGCGAGGTCGCCCATCGCGAACGGGCCCATCGGGAAGCCGAACTTGACGACCGCGGCGTCGACCTCTTGCGGCAGCGCGCCTTCGAGCAGCAGCCGCTCGGATTCCGTCGATCGGCGCGCCAGCATGCGGTTGCCGACGAAGCCGTCGCAATTGCCGACCACGACCGGCACCTTGCCGAGCTTGCGGCCGAGCGCGATCGCGGTCGCCAGCGCCTCGTATGACGTGGCCTTGCCGCGCACGATCTCGAGCAGCCGCATCACGTTGGCCGGGCTGAAGAAATGCGTGCCCAGCACGTCCTGCGGCCGTTGGGTCGATCGCGCGATCGCATCGACGTCGAGGGTCGAAGTGTTGGTGGCGAGCAGGGTGCCCGGACGCGCCTGCCGGTCGAGCTCGCCGAAAATCTGTTTCTTCAATTCCATTTCCTCGAACACCGCCTCGACGACCACGTCCGCCTCGGCGACTGCCGCGAGCTCGAGCTTGCCCGAGATGAGATTCATGCGCTTGTCCATCTCGGCTTGCGTGAGCCGGCCGCGCGAGACGGTGGTGCGGTAATTGTCGGCGACGCGGTCGAGCCCCTTGTGCAGCAGGTCGGCGCCGGTCTCGATGATGGCGACCGGAATGCCGGCATTGGCGAAGCTCATGGCGATGCCGCCCCCCATGGTGCCGGCGCCGATCACGGCGGCGCGCGCGAACGGCCGGGGATTGGTCGAGGCCGGCATGTCCGGCACGCGCGCGGCCTCGCGCTCGGCGAAGAACACGTGGCGCTGCGCCTTGGACTCATCGCTCACCACCAGCTCGCGGAACAGCGCCTGCTCGCGGGCGAGCCCGTCGTCGAACGGCAGCTGGAACGCGTTGCGCACGGATTCGACACAGGCCGATTGCGCCCGCCTGCCGCGCGCGCGGCCGACGATCTTCGCGGCGGCTTCGTCGTAGGAGCCGGGGTTGGCCCGCGCCGCCGCGATCTTGTCCTCGCGGTCGCGCACGAGTTTCAGCGGCTTGCCGACCGCATTGCGCGCAAACGCGATCGCGCCTGTGATCAGATCGCCGTCGAGCACCGCGTCGAGAATGCCCTGCGCCAATGCCCGGTCGGCAGGGATCATGTCGCCGGAGGTGATCGCCTCCAGCCCTTTCTCCGGCCCGATGAGCCGCGGCAGGCGCTGCGTGCCGCCGGCGCCCGGCAGAATTCCGAGCTTGATTGCCGAGCTTGATCTCCGGCAGTCCCAGCTGACGCACGTCTTTGGCGGCGACCCGGTAGTGGCACCCGAGCGCCAGCTCGAGCCCGCCGCCGAGCGCGGTGCCGTGGATCGCGGCCACCACCGGCTTCGGCGTGGATTCGATCGCGGCGATCACCTCGTGCAGGCCGGGCGGCTGCATGGGCTTGCCGAACTCGCTGATGTCGGCGCCGGCGGAGAACGCGCGGCCCGCCCCGGTGAGCACCACGGCCTTTACGGCCGGATCTTTGACCTGCTTGAGCGCATCGATCAGCCCGGCGCGCACCGCGTGCTTGAGCGCGTTGACCGGCGGATTCTCGATGGTGATGATTGCGATGTCGTTGTCGCGCTTGAGATCGACGCTGGCGTTCACGCTGCCCAAGGTTTCCTCCCGACTGGGATTTCTTAGTAGCCCGGATGGAGCGAAGCGAAATCCGGGTAGGCCGATCCCGCATTCCGCTACGCTCCATGCGGGCTACAACATGGTTTGTTTGTTCACACCCCCACCTGGGAGATGAACTTGGTCACCAGATAGCCTTCGATCGCCTCCGAGCCGCCTTCGGAGCCGTAGCCGGAATCCTTGACGCCGCCGAACGGCACTTCCGGCAGCGCCAGCGCGGCGCTGTTGATGGCGATCATCCCGGTTTCCACCGCGGCACCGACCGCGGCCGCGGTCTTGGCCGATCTGGTGAACGCATAAGCCGCCAAGCCGTAATTGAGGCGATTGGCCTCCGACACCGCCCCCTCGAAATCGCGGAACGGCGCGATCGTGGCAACGGGGCCGAACGGTTCCTCGTTCATGATCCTGGCGTCCTGCGGCACGTCGGTCAGCACGGTCGGCTCGAAGAAGAAGCCCTTGTTGCCGATGCGCTTGCCGCCGGTGCGCAGCTTGGCGCCTTTTTGCGTGGCGTCGGCCACGAACATCTCCATCGCATCGACGCGCCGGCTGCTCACCAGCGGTCCCATCCGGGTCGAAGGATCGAGCCCGTCGCCGACCTTGACGGCCTTGGCGGCGGCCGTGAACTTGTCGACGAATTTCTCGTACAGCGGCTCCTGGACCAGCAGCCGGGTCGGTGCGATGCACACCTGTCCGGCATTGCGGAACTTGCCGCCGGCAAGCACCTTCACGGCCTGATCGACGTCGGCATCCTCGAACACGATGCCGGGCGCATGGCCGCCGAGCTCCATGGTGACGCGCTTCATGTGCTTGCCGGCGAGCGCCGCGAGATGCTTGCCGACCGCGCTCGATCCGGTGAACGAGATTTTACGGATGACCGGATGCGGAACGAGGTATTCGGAAATCTCCGAGGGCACGCCGTACACCAGATTGATCACGCCCGCGGGCAGCCCGGCGTCGACGAAGGCGCGCACCAGCTCGGCGACCGAGCCGGGCGTGTCCTCCGGCCCCTTGATCACGATCGAGCAGCCGGCCGCTACCGCGCAGGAAATCTTGCGCACCGCCTGATTGATCGGGAAATTCCACGGCGTGAACGCCGCGACCGGACCGACCGGCTCCTTGACGGCGAGCTGATAGAAGCCCTCCGCGCGCGCCGGTATCACCCGCCCGTAGGCGCGCCTGCCCTCTTCGGCGAACCAGTCGATGAGGTCGGCGCCGGCGAGGGTCTCCATCTTGGCTTCGCCGACCGGCTTGCCCTGCTCCATCGTCATCAGCCGCGCGATCTCGTCGGCGCGGCTGCGCAGGTTCTCCGCCGCCTTGCGCATCAGCTTGTAGCGCTCGAACGCCGAGACCTTGCGCCACGCCTGAAAGCCCTTCGCGGCCGCGCGCGCGGCGCGCTCGAGATCGGCGGTTTCCGCGTGCGCGATGTTGCCGATCGATTCCCCGGTCGCGGGGTTGAGCACCGGGATGGTCTTGCCGCCGGACCCTTTGGTCCAGCCGCCGTCGATGTGAAGGGAAATATCCGGATACATCGTTTCCTCCTGCAACGTTTCAAGGCGTCAGTACCGAGCGTCCGACCATCGTGCCGCGGCGCAGATCTTCCAGCGCCTGTTGTGCCTGATCGAGCGGCCGCCTGGTGACCGGGATCGGCGGCACCGATTTACGCCGCACCAGGTCGAGCAATGCCTTGAGCTCGGCGAGGCTGCCGACGTAGCTGCCCTGGATGGTCGCGGCCTTGATCGGGATCAGCGGCAGCGACCACGGCGCCGCTCCGCCGAACAGGCCGACGATGACCAGCTTGCCGCCGCGCGGCAGGCAATCGAAGCCGAGCGCGCTCGTCTGCTCGCTGCCGACGAGATCGATTGCCGCGCGGACGGACGCGCCGGCCGCCTGCGTGATCTGCCGCCGCGCGTCCGGCGCCGCGACATCGACCGCCGCGATGGCGCCGGCTTCGAGCGCGGCCTGCCGCTTGCGCGCGTCGATGTCGACGACGATTGCGCCCTTGCCGCCCATCGCCTCCAGCAGTCCGAGCGCCATCAACCCGAGCCCGCCCGCGCCGATGATCAGGATCGGCTCGCGTTCGAATATGTCCGCGACCTTGCGCAACGCGCTGTAGGTGGTGACGCCCGAGCACGCGTAGGGCGCCGCGGTGGCCGGGTCGAGTCCCTGCAGATCCAACAGATAACGCGGATGCGGCACCATGATGTGATCGGCATAGCCGCCGTCGCAATAGACGCCGAGCGAGCGCGGGGCCGCGCACAAATGCTCGTCGCCGGAAAGACAGAGCGGGCATTTGCCGCAGCCGATCCAGGGATAGACGAGCCGCACCTCGCCTACCTTGACGCCCTCGGCCTGCGGACCCAGCGCGACGACCTCGCCGGCGGTCTCGTGCCCCATGGTCAGCGGCAAGGGAATGCCGCGGTCCTTGAGCAACATGCGCTTGCCGTGGCCGAGATCGTAACCGCCTTCCCAGATATGCAGGTCGCTGTGGCAGACCCCTGCGGCCTTGACCCGCAGCAGCACCTCGGTGCCCGACGGTTTCGGCGTCGGCACCTCGATCATCTCCAGCGGCATTTCGAACTCGGTGACCCGATAGCTTTTCATTTTCGTTCCTCCCGGATTACCGAGTAGCGGCATCAGCCAGGGCGCGCAAGCTTGCCGGCCGGCCGACCCGCCCCAGCAATGCCCGCAAATGCTCGCAAGAGTGCACGCGCGCACCATGGTTCGGCCGCAAACGAGGCTAGCTTGGCAACGGTCCTCGTTGCCTCGAAAAACCGATGCTCAAGCTCGTATCCAGGTTCGTGCTGGAAGTGCTTCCCGCGGGCTGCGCCGCGTTGATCGCCGGCGCGCTGCTCCTGGGTCATCATCCTCTGTCGTTTGGAGCACCGGGCGGCGGCGCGCGGCAAATCCTTCCGTCGACGATGGTCCGATTGCGTCGGAGGAGATTGCGCAGCGGATCGAAGACGAACATGCGGCGGTCACGACGCGCAACAAGGAGAGCGCGGCAAAGCCGGTCGAGAGCAGGCCCGAGCCGACGCCTGTGTCAAAGCGCAGTGTTTGGAAGCGTCCGCGCAGCGTTGCCGGGCTGACCCCGCCGACCGCGTCCGCGGCAGCGCCGATTGTCGTGCCTTCCGCCCCGGCAGTGCCGCCCGTTGCCGACGGGCCGGCGCTCCCGACCGCGAGCGTGTCCGGCAGGCCGGAAGCTGCCGCGGACCCCGCGTCCAAGCCGGAGCCCAAGCGCGTGCTCGGCATGGCGATCCCGGCGCCGGTTTCGGCGATCGGCAGCAAGCTCAATCCGGCGCCCGTGCTGCGGGCGGGCGAAAGAATGCTCGAAAGAATCGTGGTGGCGGCGAAATCGGTCGTGCCGGATTTCTTGCGATAGCGCTGCGTCCGTGCGGCGATTACCAACCTCTCAGGGAACGCGTGTCTTCGATCCCCGGTGCTTGCGCTTTTCCAGCCAATACGAGCAATAGCCGGCCGGCACCGCATGGTTGGCAAAACATACGTAGCAATTCTTGGCGCACCGGGTTTCGCGCGTGTCCTTGCAGATGCAGCCAGCGGCGCTCGGGCTTGCGGCCGCAAGCATCAGGACCCACGCCAGTGCGATGCGAGCACCGAGTTTGGACATCGAATTCCCCATCGGGCTTGACCGGTTTGAAGTTGTAGCACGTTATCCTCCCGCTTTCCGCCTTGCTCCATGCGGGCTACGCGTCGGACTGCACGGCCAGTGCCTGCAGGCCGACGAAGGTGGCGTCGGGATGGACGATCACGCTGGTGGGGATCGCCGCCAGATAGGGGCGCATCCGGCCCTTGTCTTCGAACCGCGCGCGGAATTCCGATCGTTCCAGGTATGCCAGGATCCGTGGCGCGATGCCGCCGGCGATGAATACGCCGCCGCGCGCCCCATACGTGAGCGCGATGTTGCCCGTCACCGCGCCGAGCAATGCGCAGAACATGTCGAGCGCGGCGCGGCACGTTGCACAGCTGCCCTCGAGACCCGCTTGGGTGATCGCGGCCGCGTCGCGTTGCGGGAGCTTCTGCCCGTCGATTGCCGCGATGGTGCCATAGAGATTTTCCAGCCCCGGACCCGACACGGCGCGCTCGCAGGACACGTGCCCGAAGCGCGCGCGCAAATGCTGGATGACGCGGTCCTCGCGTTCGGATGAGCCGGGCAGATCGGCGTGCCCGCCCTCCGACGCAAGCACGATGCCGCCTTGCGCGCCCGGAACGTAGCAGGCGACCCCGAGGCCCGATCCCGGTCCGAGCACCGCCATCGGCGTGTCCGGCACTGCGCTTCCTGCGCCGATCCGGTGCAGGTCTTCCGGTTCGAGGTGCGGCAGCGACCATGCGGTCGCCTCGAAGTCGTTGAGGATGCGCGCGCGGCGCAACCGGAACTGCGCGCATAAATTCCCCCCATCGATCTCCCATCCGCGGTTGGTCATGCGGGCGCGGTTGGCCTCGACCGGCCCCGCGACGGCCAGCATGGCCCCGGTAACGGCGGGGCGGCCGCGCTTGGTCAGGAACGTTTCGACCGCATCGGGGAATTGCGCGTATTCGGCCGCCGCCATCCATTCCACCGGGCCGAGCGCGCCGTCCTTGAACAGC
>VAZU01000094.1 GCA_005884745.1 Alphaproteobacteria bacterium | reverse complement strand
GACCCAGGAGTGAGTTCGCGAAGCGACCATGTTGCTGGAGCGCATCCATCATGACGCTTCGCGAACCAATGACGCTTCGCGAACCAATGCTGGACCCCGGATCACGCGACGGCGCTTGGCGCCGCGCGGTCCGGGAACGAGCGACGATGGATTGGGCTTCACTCCGCCGCGACCGCGGCGCTGCGGCGCTCGCGGTGAATGAAATAAAGATTGCGGGCGTAGACGAACAATCCCAGCGCCTGGCCGGCGATGAACACCGGGTCCCTGCGGTAGAGCGCGTAAACGAGCAGCAGGGTGCCGCCGCCGACCGAGAACAGCCAGAAGCTCAGCGGGATGACGCTGCGCCCCGCGCGCTCCGACGCGATCCATTGCATCAGAAACCGCGCCGAGAACAGCGCCTGCGCCAGGAACCCGAGCGCCACCCACCAGTCGAGCTGCAGGATGAAGACGTCGCGGAAATAGTTTCCGACGCTTTGCCAAAGCTCAGCCATTGCGCGTCACCTCCGAAACCTGCGGAACGCGGCCGCGGCGGCGGATGAGCCACCACACGCCGGCGAGATCGAGGATGCCGATCCACAGCCGGTTGCCCATGCCGTAGTGGGAGCGGCCGTGGCGCCGCGGACGGTCGATCACGTCCACATAGCCGACTTCGTAGCCGTTCCGCCGCACCAGCGCCGGCAGGAACCGGTGCAGCCCGTCGAAATACGGCAGGGCCAGAAAGACCTCGCGGCGGAACGCTTTCAGGCCGCAACCGGTGTCGCGCGTGCCGTCCTTCAGAATCGCCGCGCGCACGCCGTTGGCGACCCGCGACTGAAATTGCTTGAAACGCGAAGCCCTGCGGCCGACCCGTTGACCGGCGATCAGCCCGATGCGCGGCGATGCCTCCTCCAGCGAGCGCACCAGCGCCGGGATGAACGACGGATCGTTCTGGCCGTCGCCGTCGAGCGTCACCACGATCGGCGCCCGCGCCGCCGCAACGCCGGTGCGCACCGCCGCCGATTGCCCGCAGGAACGCGCGTGCTTGACCTGGCGCAGCCAGCGCCGCTCCCCCGTCAGCCGCGTGAGCTCCAGTTCCGTGGTATCGGTCGAGCCGTCGTTGACGTAGACGACTTCGAAGCTCCACCGCCGCGCCATCGCGGCGGCGATCTCCTCGACCAGCGGGCCGATGTTGTCCGCCTCGTCCCTGACCGGCACGACGATCGATACCGCCGGATTCCCGGATGCGCTTGCTTCAGTCATGAGCGTGCGCGGTTCTAGTGACCCGCCAGCCGGGCCGCAAGGCCCTTGATCCGCCGTGCCGAGAGCCCGGCGAGCGCCCTCCGCTTTTCCGTGCGTCCCGCGCGCGAACGCGAGCCCCGGCCAACCGGTCGCGCACCGGAACGCCGTTCGGGCATGCGGCTCACGCCAGGTCGCGGAGCTTTCAGCGGATGAACGACCAGTTCTTATAGAACAGCCGCTTGAACGAACCCGAGATCACGCTTGCAGCGTCTACGGCGAAATCGAACCCCTTTTGCGAATAATTGGGGCGGACGATATCCATGAACAGGCAGTACCTGACGTGGTCCACATCGTTGATCGATCGGTGAGATGAACAGCGGATTATCCACCCAATAGTGGACCTGATCATCGACTTCGATAAAGACTTCTCTGCTATCGATCGGTTCCAGATTGCACAGCACGCGGAACGTGAACCGGAGAGGACCGAAATGCCAAGATGTCCGCTCGCGCGTGTTGAACACGGAAACGGCGATGGTCTTGATGTAGCGATGGTTGCGCTCGAACGCCGGAATTCTCAATTGCGTGTCTTGCACGGCCTTGTACCACTTGAACGTCAGCATGCAGCGCTTGTTCTGACCGATCGTTCTCGCTATGTGGTCCTTGATGAGATCGCCGTTCTCGACGAATGCGCGTACACAGGATTCGATCTCGCCGCGGTGCCCGGCGGGCAGGTCCTCCAACTTGTATTTGCCCTTGTTGCTGTACGAAAACAGATCCGCGAGAAGGTTTATCGGCGACAGCAGCCACGTCCCCACGCCGTTGCCCATGAAATATTTTTCGATCAGCTCATATCTGATTTTCTTGTGCCTGCCGACGTCGATCAGCCCACATACGACGAGGATCAGCGTGGGAACCGGCACGAAATAGACGGCCGACGCGAGCACGACCGCCAGCACCAGGATGCGCCGAACCCGCTTTACGCCAGGTCGCTTCAAGATGCTCACGCTGCTTGCCCTATCGGATTGCGGCCATGCTCGGCAGATCCGCCGCGAAAGCATTGCGCCGGTGTTGCGGCAATGGACCCTTCCCCGCGGCTCCCAGCATCCTCGATTTCGACCCTTGCAGCAAGGCGTCGGCGGTCCGGCCCGCAAGCCGCTTGGATTCGTCGAGTGCCAGGCGGTCGCCGCCGCTCGCCGCCTTGCCGCGCCCTGCATCGCAGTGCATCGCAACGACTAGCGACCCGACAGCCGGGCCGCAAGGCTCTTGATCCGCCGTGCCGAGGGCCCGGCGAGCGCCCTCACCTTCCCGTCCGCCCCGCGCGTGAACGCGAGCCGGCGCGCGGCGAACCAGTTGCGCACCAGGATGGCGCCGAAGATTCCGACGAAGGCACCGGCGATGACGTCGCTCGGGAAATGCGCGTGAACGGCGACCCGGCTCACGGCGATGAGGCAGGCATAGATCCACATCGCCACGCGGGCGCGCGGCCAAATCGCGCCGATCGCAAACGCCGCCGCGAAGGCCGCCGTGCCGTGACCCGAAGGCAAGGCGGCATAATCCGGCCGCCAGGAAAACGGCACATAATGAAACGGTCCCCAATCCGACGGGCGGGCGCGCCCGATCAGGCGCTTGACGATCGACACCGTCAGCGCCGGAATGCCGACGGCGAAGAACACGAACTCGAGCCGCACCGCGAGCGACAGGATCACGAGATTGGCGAGGCGGCCGAGCGCGGGTCTGGCCAACACCGCTGCCGCTATTACGAGGAGCCCAACGGGCCACAG
Organism: Alphaproteobacteria bacterium; assembly: GCA_005884745.1. Taxonomy (GTDB): domain Bacteria; phylum Pseudomonadota; class Alphaproteobacteria; order Rhizobiales; family Xanthobacteraceae; genus AP-16. Next base: position 5,097 of record VAZU01000094.1, on the reverse strand, counting down.
AACCCATCCGGATCTGCCGAAATCCGTGATGCGCTCGAAGACCTGGACGACCCAAGCCGGAAAATTTCGCTGCTGGGCAATGGCCCAGGCGTCCAACAACGCCATCGCGGCGGCGACCGCGGCAATCGCGCCGAGGCCGATGAGTGCCCGAAACCCCCATCGCGGAACGCTGCGGGCCCCGTCCGCCCGCACAAACGGCGGGCGCACCAGCAGCGCGAGCCAGGCGCCGAGATGCGCCAGCGTCCGTCGCAGCACCGGGCCTCCCCGGGCGGTGCCGCGCTCGACGAGCTCTCGCGTCGTGCTCATGAGCGGCCTTCCGAGCGATAGATCGCGATCGAGAAGGAATGGCCGGCGGTGTAGTTGATGCCCTCGACCCGCGGCCCAGGCGCGTAACGCAGTCCGATGGCTTCGGCCCGCTGCACGAAGGCGCGCTCGTGCCGCGCCTCGATGAAAGCGAAGCGGCAGCCGCCCTCGAGCAGAAAGTCGGCCGCCCCCTGGCCATCGGTGAGGCGTGTCGAAGTGCCGAACAGGAACACCAGGCTCGGCTCGTGATAGCCGGCCGACGCATACAGCGGCCGCTCGCAGTCGGGATGAACATTGTAGGCGAGCAACGCGCTCGGAAACAGCGGACGCAGCAGCGGCACGATCGCGCCGGGCACCGCGACCGACAGCATGATCGCGGCGACGGCGGCGCGCAGCAGCGAGCGCTCCGCGCCGTCGGTCTCGTAAAACCGCCAGGCCAGAAATCCGAAGATCATCGCCGCGGCGGAAAACGGCCACGCCAGCAGCCCGAGCTGCCGCCGCAGGACGATGACCGCGATCACGGCGGCGATCGGCAGCATTACGGTCACCGCCGGCCATAAGATATTCGCGCGCACCAGGCGCCGGTCGTGCGAAAGACCGCCTTGCGCCATCGTTCGCGCAATGAGGATGGCGATGGCGGGGTAAAGCGGCAGCACGTAGTGCGGCAGCTTGGTGGGCACCAGTTCGAACAGGAGCCACGCCGGCACCAGCCAGGCCAGCAGGAATTGCGTCGCCGGCTCGCGATGGTGTTGCCACACGCGAGCCGCGGCGACCGCGGCGAGCGGCGCCGCCGGCCAGAACGTCACCCAGAACGTCGCGAGATAATAACCGGGAGGCGCGCCATGGGACTCCTGCGCGCCGACCATCTTGCTCAGCAAGTCGTTGCCAATCGATTCGACAAAGAAACTCACTCCGGTCCGCCGGAGGATGGCGACGAACCACGGCAGCACCAGCAGCAGCAGCCAGGCGGCCCCTGCCGCCGGGCGCAGGCCCGCAAGCCAGTGCGCGGAGCGGTCGCGCACGACGAGCGCCGCGACGGCAAGCGCGACCAAGATGAGGATGACCGGACCCTTCAGCAACACGCCGCCGGCGAGCGCCGTCCAGAACATCGCCGGAACGAGCCAATCCCTCTTACTACCTCCCCCGGAACGGGGGAGGTCGGCGAGCGCAGCGAGCCGGGTGGGGGCACTTTCTTCCACCCCACCCCGTGCGCTTCGCGCGCGGCCCTCCCCTTCCAGGGGAGGGAAAGGTGCGGCGAGATAGGCCCGCGCCAGCGCGCCGAACGCCGCCACGACGGTGAGCAGCAGCATCGCATCGGTCTTCGCGAGCCGCGCTTCGACGCCGAGCAACAGCGAGCACGCCAGCATCAGGGCGGAAAGGTACGCGGTGCGCCGGGTGCCGAAAGCGAGCGCAGTCCAATAGGTCAGCAGCACGGCGCCGATCGCGCCGATCAGGGACGGCAGGCGATAGAGCCAGATCGTCGTGCGGGGATCCGACGCGCCCAAACCTTCCGCCGCCCGCACCGCCGCCGCCTGCAGCCAATAGATGCCGACGGGCTTCTTGTAACGAACCTCCTCCTGAAAGCGGATGTCGACATAATCTCCACTCTCGATCATCTGCTTGGTCGCTTGGACGAATCGCGCCTCGTCGCGATCGACCGGGGGAATATTGAAGAACCCCGGCAGATAGCTCACCAGGCAGATTGCGACCAGAAACGCGACCGCGCGCACATGGGACGCCCCCAGGAAATCGAGCAGCGCGCCCAGCCCCGGAATCAGCGTCCGATAGTGTTCTTCGATCGTCGTGGTCATCTTCCCGCGTCCAAAACCGACCATAGAGAAAACAGGCTGCCGCGAAAAGCTCGTGCGATGCTTGAGCCGGATGAAGCCTCGATGCCAGCGCGCCCGAACCGACGCGCTCGCTCCGCCGCCAATCCCCCTGGCCAGACGCACTCGGAGAGTTCAGGCCGTAAACATGTCGAGGTCGTGGCCTTGATGGTGGCCGATTCGGCGATCTGCGGCACGACCGCACCGCCACGCACCGGACGGCGGTTCAGTGCTTTGCGGCCGGCAATTGAGAAAGCGATTCAGCAGCCCGAGCGGCGCCGGCGCGAGTGCCGCAATCCGTGCCGGCTATTGCAGCCGGAAGCTCACCGGAACGGTAAACGACATCGGCCGGCCGCTCGGCGGTGCCGGAAACGGCGAAGCGCGATGCACCATGGCCTGGACTTCCTGGTCGAGGCTTGCAACGCCGCTGCCGCGCACGAGCGCGACCGAGCTCACGCGGCCGCCCGTATCGAGGCTGAAGGCAACGCTAGCCACGCCCTGGTCGCCGCGGCTGCGGGCATCGGTCGGGAAACGCTTGTAGCGTGCAAGATGCGCGGCGACGAGCCCGCGATAGTTGCTGTCGGCGTCGGACCGGCCGCGTCCGACGCCGTTGGCCGGCGTTGCCGGAGCGCCGGCAGGCGCCGGCAGCATGGCTTGGCGCTGCCGCACCGGATGCTGCTGCTTGGGCTGACGAGGCGGGGCTGTCTCTACGCGCTTGGGCGGAGCCACCCGCAGCGGCGGAACCGCGTCCCTTGCCAAGGGGACGGCCAGCACCGATGGAGCCGGCGCAGACGGCGCCGGCGGCTGCTCGGCAGTGGATACTGGCGCAGCTTCCGCGGGGGGCGGCGGCTCCGGTTCGACCTGCTGAAGCGCTTCCTGGCGGGGCTCGGGTTGCGCCACTTCTTGCGCGGCCTGCGGCGAGAGTTGCGCCGGTTCTTGCTCGGATTTTGCCGGCTCCTCCGCGCGCCCTGCCGGCATATCGGTGCCGAGCACGATCTCGACCGACATGGATTCGACGCCGACGCTCGCCAGCGGCGGCGGCTCGCGGTTGAGCACCCAATAGACGCCCGCATGCGCGGCGAACGAGCCCAGCAGCAGAGCGAGCATCCACCCGCCCCGATCCTGTTTCAGGGCCGCCGGCGCGGGACGCTCACCGGGTACCAACCGGATCTGTGCGCCGGTCTCGCCCGCCTCGCGCTGGCGTTTGACGAATGGGATGACATTGGTGAGATCCGCGGTGGCCCAGGTTGGTATCGCGGGCTCCGGGCGGGTCTCGACACCACCGGCCAGCACGGCATCGCCGCGACCGTGACCCTCGGCGGCAGGGATGCGCGGCAGGCTCACGCTCGCCTCTCTTGCGGGCTGCGGCGGCGCGCAAAGCCGAGGACCGTCGGGATCGAGAGCAGGCTGCAGCATGCGCCCAGCAGGAAGATCGCGCGCGGATGTCCCTGGTCCATGAGCCAGCCGAACAGCAGCGGCGATACGATGCCGCCGAGATTGAAGCCCGTGGTCACGAATCCGAACACCTTGCCGAACGACCCGGGCGGGGCCAACGAACGCACGATCATATCCCGCGACGGCATGATCAGCCCCGCAAATAATCCACCGATGGCCATCGAGGCGATCAACAATCCGGCACCGAGCGAGACCAGTCCGACCGCGAGCGCCGTGATCGCGACCGCGATCAGCCCGGCGACGGCGACGAGGTCGTGGCGCTGGGTGCGGCTCGCCAGCAGGCCGCCCACGAGGACCCCTACGGAGATCATCAGCAAATAGGCGGACAGCGCCGCGTTGGCGATCGACAGCGGCGTGCCGTAGAGCGCGCCCAATGCCACCACCGAATAATTCTGCATTCCACCGGCGGTGATCGCCAGCATCACGAAAAACGCGAGATTGCGCAGGAGCGGCAGCGAGAACAGGAGCTTCCAACCTTCGCCGTTTGCGGCTTCCTCGGGCGGCCGGTTCGCTGCCCGTGGGATCGGCCCGCCCAAGGCATCGCGCTGGAGAATCATCACGGCCGCAGCCAAGACCCCGAGCAGCGCCGCCGCCACGAACGCGCCGCGCCAGCCGACCAGGTCTTGCAGCAGCAGCAAGGCCGGCGGCGCCACGGCGGACCCGAGCATGCCGGCGAAGGTGTGGATCGAGAACGCCTGCCCCATCCGCTGGGCGGAAACGTGATTGGCCAGGATGGAGTAATCGGCCGGGTGATAGACCGTATTGCCGAGCCCCGCGACGGCGAACATCGCCACCAGGAACCAGAACGAGGGCACCAGCCCGGCAAGCGCGAATGCGCCCGCGCTCAGCAAGAGCCCGGCAACCAGCACGGCCGAAGCGCCGACCCGGTCGGTCAGGAACCCGGCCGAGGTCTGCAGCCCGGCCGAGACCAAGTTGAAGGCGGCGAGCGCCAGCCCGAGATCGATATAGCTCACGCCGTACTCGGCCCGCACGAAGGGAAACAGCGGCGGAAGCAGGAGAATGTAGAAATGGCTGACGAAATGCGCGCCGCTGGTAAGCCCGATGACTCGCGTGTCGCGCGGGCGCTTGGTTTCGGTCCGGATCTCGAGCGCTTGAGCCATGGCGAAGGCTTATCATGACAAAAACACCCTGACACGCCGCGCTCGGGCAAGGCTGCCCCGCGCCACGCCGGGTCGCTTCGCGGTCCGTCCCGGAGGGCCGCCAGCGCGCATCCGGCTGGGCGTCGATTTTCCGGCGCTCCGCACCCCCGGGGGCCGAGGGCTGCGGCACAAGCTGCCATGCGACAAAACGAGCCAGCGAAGCCATGGACAAGTGTGATTAGGTAGGACTCATTCGCTGGGCGGGCCCCCCGTTCCCCCCAACGCCGCCCAGCAAAAAAGCCCCGGTCGGGTCCCCCGGCCGGGGCTTTGTCTTGCGGGCACCACGCCTGGGGTTTCCGAAGCCCGCCTCGCGATGTTTGTTACTTCACGGCGGGGCGTTTGGTTCCCCTCCC
>VAZU01000413.1:1406-6783 GCA_005884745.1 Alphaproteobacteria bacterium | reverse complement strand
CCGAAAGCTCTGGACGAAGGACTCGTTCAGTGCCTGCTTGAGCACCAATTGTTGCTCGCCCCGAGCCTGCGAAGGCACCTGCGCTTCGGCAAGCTTGGCAACCTCTGCCTTCAGCGCGCGGCGGACTTCGGGGGTGACCGGCAGGCCGGTCAGGCGCGTCTCCAGCGCGGACCCGAATGCGCTCACCGCAAGGGTCCCCAGCAGCGCGACCGCCAGCATGCCGGCAACGCGGGAAACCGCATTGTTGATGCCCGATGCCGTCCCGGCATGACGATCCTCGACCGAACTCATGACCGTCGTGGTCAGCGGCGCCACGCTGATCGTCATACCCAGCCCGAGCACGACCATGCCCGGGAAGAACGTCGCCCAATAGGATCCGCCGATGCTCGGCACCGCGAACAGCGCCAACCCCGCAGCTGCGACCAGCGGCCCCGCGGTCAAGAGCAGTCGCGCGCCGTAGCGGTCCGTGAGCCCGCCTGACCAAGTGGATAGGCCGCCCATGATCAACGTGAACGGCAGGAAGGCGGCGCCCGCGAGCGTGGCGGAATAGCCCTGGATCTCGATCAAGTCGAACGGCAGGAAGAAGAAGGCGCCGCTCAGCGCGAAATAGAGCAGTAGCGTCACGATGTTGGCGCCACTGAAAGTCATGGAGCGAAACAGGCCGAACGGCAGCATGGGCGAGGCGGCGCGCGCCTCGCGCCGGACGAACGCAATCATCAAGATCGCGCTTGCGATCAGCGCGCCGGACACGGACGGGTGCGTCCAGTCGCGTTCGGATGCTGCCGTCAGCCCATAGGCCAATGCGCCGAGCCCGAGTGCCGCCAGGAAACCGCCCGGCCAGTCCAGGGGTGAATCTTCGGGCGGCTTGCGGCTCTCCGGCACGTGCCGGAACGCGATCCCGAGCGTGACGACGGCGATCGGCACGTTGACGAAGAAGATCGCGCGCCACGACACCGTATCCACCAGCCAGCCCCCGAGAACCGGCCCGAGCGCGGTGGTGACGGCCGAAAAGCCGGCCCACGTGCCGATGGCCTTGCCGCGTTCCGGTGCCGGGAAGGCCGCGCTGATGATCGCCAGGCTGACCGGAACCAGCAGCGCGCCGCCGACGCCCTGAACGACGCGGGCGGCGATCAGCACCGTGACATTGGGCGCGAACCCGCATCCGATCGACGCGGCTGTGAAGACAGCAATGCCCGAAGCAAAAACCCGTCGGCGTCCGAAGCGGTCGCCGGCCGAGCCGCCGACCAGGATCAACGCGCCGAGCATGAGCATGTAGCCGTTGACGACCCACTGCGCGCCTTGGACGGACACATTCAGGTCGGATTGAATGGCCGGGAGCGCGACGTTGACCACCGAGCCGTCGATGAACGCCATGCTGGAGCCGAGGATGGTCGCGGCCAATACCCAGGGCTTCGCTTGATCGGCGCAACCCGGTACGATTGATCATCGATCACACGGACGTGCGTCGCGAGCTCCATTTCAACGAGATGGCCGCGCCAGTTCGGCGACCGCGAGAGCCCATCGCCGCGATGATCAGCCACCCGTCCGGCGGGTCGCCTCGTAGAGGAACCAGGTGCGCCGCTCGGCTTCGTCGATCCAGTTTTCCAGCAAGCTCGTGCTTGCCACGTCGCCGTGCTCGTCGCACAGATCGTGGACCTCGCGCATGTGCGCGATCAGCTGAAGGTTGTCGTCCCTCAGTTCCGCCAACATGTCGAGCGGCGTCACGTACTCGGCGTCGTTGTCCAAGACGCGCTGCTGGTGGCTGATCTGACCGATCGACCGCAGGGTCGTGCCGCCGATCTTGCGCACGCGCTCCGCGATGGGGTCGGTGGCGGCAAAAATCTGGTCGCCCTGCTCGTCCAGCAACAGATGATAATCGCGAAAGTGCGGACCCGAGACGTGCCAGTGGAAGTTCTTGGTTTTCAGGTACAGCGCGAACATGTCCGCGAGCAGGATCGTGAGCGCGCCCGAGATGTCCCGTACCGCGTCGGCTCCGAGGTTCGTCGGCGTGGCGAGCGAGGCCTTGCGGCGTGTTTTCGCTGTCTCCGTGGTCATATCGCTGTCTCCTTCAGACGGTTGCCGAGCACGAAAGCGCGCAGATCGCGCGATAACGGGGACAGCTCGGTTCATCCCTCGGCTGCTGAGCAAACGTGGGGAGAACCGATGCCGTATGCCACCGGGCGCTCACTTTTGCGTGATGAACGTCCCGTTGCGCAACTCCGTGAACGCTTGCTGCAGCTCCGCCTCGGTGTTCATCACGATCGGCCCATACCAGGCGACCGGCTCCTCGATCGGCTTGCCGGAAACCAGCAGGAACCGAACGCCTTCCTCGCCGGCCTCGACCGTCACGTCGTCGCCGCGATCGAACACCACGAGCGACCGGTTTCCCGTTCGCTCGCGGACCAGGGTGTCGCCTGCGTCCCCGGTTTTCTCGGTCAGGACCCCGAACGGCTGCGACGCGGCCCGGAACGTCCCGGAGCCCTCGAACACATAGGCGAAGGCGTGGCGCTCGGTCTCCACGGGGAGGGTCTTGCGCCGGCCCGGCGGGACCCAGACGTCGAGATAGCGCGGGTCCGCGGCAACGCCTTCGACCGGACCGCGTTTTCCCCAGAACTCGCCGCACACGATCCGCATGCGGGTGCCGTCGTCATCGGTGATTTCCGGTATTTCGGCCGCCTTGATGTCCTGATAGCGCGGCGCCGTCATCTTCAGCGACGACGGCAGGTTGGCCCACAGCTGGAAGCCGTGCATGCGCCCCTGCGGGTCTCCCTGCGGCATTTCCTGGTGGAGAATGCCGCGCCCGGCCGTCATCCACTGCACGTCGCCGGCGCCGAGCTGGCCGCGGTTTCCCAGGCTGTCGCCGTGGTCGACGCTGCCCGCCAGCACGTAGGTGATGGTCTCGATGCCGCGGTGCGGATGCCAGGGAAATCCGGCCCGATAGTCCTCCGGCCGATCGTTGCGGAAGTCGTCGAGCAGGAGGAACGGATCGAACTCGCTCGTCTCCCCGAAGCCGAAGGCGCGCCGCAGCTTCACGCCCGCGCCTTCGATCGTGGGCTTGGATTCGATGATGCGCTTCACGGGCCGAATGGACATCGCGATTTCTCTCTAAATGGATCGGTCGACGGCAGAGGTGAGGGCGCCTTCCGAAGACCGCGCCTCTGCGGACGACACGGTGATCTTGAACCTTGGCATTGGGAAGCCTAGCCTTGGTTATGGTTTGATACCAAGGCTAGATAGATGACCGGTCGGCAAGGGCAAGAAGGCACAGCGCTGATACCGAGTAACCTCGAAGTGGCCGAGGATTGCCGCGCGGTCAGCGAGGTGCTGGCGCGGGTCGGCGACAAATGGACGGTGCTGGTCGTCTCCGCTCTGGGGGAGGGGCCGAAGCGGTTCAACGAGCTGCGCCGCGCGCTCGGCAGCATCTCGCAGCGGATGCTGACCTTGACGCTGCGGGGCCTGGAGCGCGACGGCCTCGTGACCCGCACGGCGTTCCCGACCATTCCTCCGCGGGTCGACTACGCGCTCACCAAGCTCGGCCATTCGCTGCTCGAGCCGGTGAGCCGCCTCGGGCTATGGGCGCGCCAGAACCGCGCCGCCATCGAGGCCGCGCGGCGCCGGTTCGATGCCGGGGAGGGGCGCTGAAGCCAGATTGATATAGCCCATGCCGCGGGACCAGCACCCACCGCGCTGCCCGCCGCTGACCCTGGCTGCCTGGCATCGGGTTGACGCCGGAGACGGTTGGCGGAAAGCTGAGGCGCCGTGCGAAGCTCGGTATCAACCCCCCAATTCTGCCCGCGGGAAAACCAGGTGAGCGACAGCAAGGCCCGCACGATCGACTGGACCGGCGGTTGTCAATGCGGCGCGGTGCGTTATCGATTGCTGACACCGCCCGAGCACGCGAGCATCTGCCATTGCCGCATGTGCCAGAAAGCTTCCGGCCAGCCCTTCATGGCATTCGCGAGCGTAAAGCGCGAGCACCTACGGTGGACGCGCGGACGCCCCGCGATCTTTGCTAGTTCCAATATCGCAGAGCGCGGCTTTTGCGGCGCCTGCGGCACTCCGCTCACGTGGCACCGCATCGAGAGCGGCAGCATCGGCGTGACGATCGGCAGTCTCGACCATCCGGAGGCGGTAGGTCCGGTCCAGCAGTACGGCATCGAGAGCGCGCTGTCCTGGACCGCAGGTCTCGGCGCGCTGCCCGGGAAGCGGACCGAAGATTGGATGCGTGAGTACGGCATCACGCGGATCGACAGTCGGCAATACTCCGATTGAACAGCCGGGCACCCTGCATTTGCTGCCCGTGGGGCGAGCCCCCGCAATGCTGCGGCCGGGCGCCGCGTTGATCGTCGATCATGGACGAAGCGTACGCCGGCTAGCCGATGCCGGCTGCAAGCTGCGGCCCGGTTTCGGGCACGCGAGCCGATCCGCAGCGCGGTGGGACATGACGCATCGAGTAACCGACAGTAGTGTCAATTCCAGCGCAGCAGATATTTTTCCAATCGACCCGCAACGCCAAAGATCAGCAGCACCACCGCAAGAATCAGAAGAATCAGCGCGAACATCAGGGCGGCATTGTAGGTGCTCTGCGCAAACGACAGGAGATAGCCGAGGCCGTGGGTTGCCGCCACGAACTCCCCCACGCAGGCGCCCGTGAAGGCAAAGCCGACCGCGACTTTCAGATTGCCGAGCACCCAGGCCGCGACCGACGGCAGATAGACATGTCGCACGAGCGCCCAGCGGCCGCCGCCGAGCGTGATGACGCGCTCGACCAGCCTGCGGTCCACCTGCCGGATTCCGGTGAACACGGTGAAGAAGATCAGCACCGCGACCAGAATGAACGCCAGCGCAATTTTGGAGGCCAGCCCGATGCCGAGCCAGATCACGAACAGCGGCGCGAGGATCACGCGCGGGATGGCGTTGAGCACGGTCATCACCGGCTCGAGCAGCTCCGCGACGAAGCGAACGCCGGCCGCAACGACGCCGAGGAGAATGCCCACGGCAATGCCGAGCGCGAGACCGCCGAGCGCGGCAGTGAACGTTGCCTCGAGATGCGGCCAGATTCGACCGTCCGAGAACAGCTCGACGAGCGCGGCTGCGACCCGGCTCGGACTAGGCGCATACATCGGATTGAGCAAGTCGGCGCGGCCGGCGGCCTCCCACACCGCGAGCAGGAGCGCGAATGCGGCAAGCTGGCGCGCCCACGCGTAGCGGGAATCGCCAATCATCATGCCGCCTCCGCCCGCTGATCGACCTCGCGGGAGAGGTCCGCCCAGAGCCTCTCGTACAGCGGTGCGAAGGCCGGGTGCGTGCGGGAATGTACGGGATCGCGCGGCCGCGGAATCGGCACGGGGTAATGTTGGGTGATGTGCGCGCGCGG
>VAZU01000413.1:0-1353 GCA_005884745.1 Alphaproteobacteria bacterium | reverse complement strand
CACGCTGATCCCTTCTCGTTCGACCAGCGCGACCACGTCCTTGACCACGCGCGCGCGCACGATCGCATCGAGCGAGGCGAACGGCTCGTCCATGAGGATGAGCCTCGGCTTCTTCGCCAGCACCTGCGCGAGCGCGACGCGCTTGCGCTGGCCGCCGCTCAAGCGACGGGGATGCCGGTCGCCGAAGCCGACCAGGTCCAGCCGCGCCAGCCATGCGTCTGCCTCGGCAAGCGCCCGGCTGCGCTCCATGCCGTTGAAGGTCAGCCCCAGCGCCACGTTGTCGCGCGCCGTCTTCCACGGCAGCAGAGCGTCGTCTTGAAACAGGATGCCGACCTGCGAGCGCGCAAGCTCGATCTCGACCGTGCCCGAGAGCGGCTGCTGCAAGCCGATCACGGCACGCAACAGGCTCGACTTGCCCGAGCCCGAAGGCCCGACGAGGCTGACGAAACGCGCGTCGCCCACGACGAGGCTCACCCCTTCGAGGACCGGCTCCGCGCCGTAGGAAATGGCAAGATCACGAACGCGCAGCGTTCAACCTCCGACGATCGAAACATCGTGCAGCCCGGACATGCTCGCACCGGACTTGATGAGGCCGCCAGCGACCAAGCTCTGCTCGACCCGCTTGGCCGCGTCGAGATCGATGTTCACGGTTTCGGGGTAGAGAGAATCGCGGTGGCGCGCGATGATGTCGCCGAACTCCTTGAGGTCGAGGCCGGTGGTCATCTCCTTCGGGAGAGCGGCAGTCAATTGATCGCCGGTCATGCCGCGCAGCGCCTTGAGCGCATCTGCCAGGGCCCTGGTCAGCGCCACCATTTCCGGCCTGCGCTGCTCGATCTCCTTGGCGCGCACTGCGACGCCCATGAATTCGAAGGAACCGCCGAGATAGTGCTTGGCGTCTTCGAGATCCATTGCGTTCACGAGCACGCGGGCACCGGAGCGCCGCAGCAGCGTCAGAGCCGGCTCCTGCACGACGCCGACGTCCATCTGGCCCTGGCGCAACGCTTCCAGCAAGTTGACGCCCATGGTCGCGAACTCGACCTTGCGCGCGTCGACGCCCTCCTGCTTCAGCAGGTAGAGCATCAGCGCATGGTCGGCATTGCCGAGCGCGGAAATGCCGACCGTCCTTCCCGCCAGATCCGTGATCGATCGAATCCGGCCGGCTGTCTGGGGAGCGGTGACAACGGCGAACAGAGGAAGCCGCCCGGTGACCGCAAAGCGGCGGATGTCCGCGCCGACATTGGCGTAGGCCTGGAGCGCAACGTCCAGCGAGGTGGCGCCGTAGTCGACCGCCCCGCCGATCAGCGCCTGCATCGCGGCGTTGCCGCCGCGAGTGTAAACGAGTTGCACGTCGAG
>VAZU01000100.1 GCA_005884745.1 Alphaproteobacteria bacterium | reverse complement strand
GAGGATGATGTCGCAGGCTTGCGCGACTTCGGCCGCGCTGTTCGCCGGCGTGACGCCCCATTCCGATGCCGCCCTGGTTTTCGCCGCGTCGATGTCGAAGCCGACCACCCGGTAGCCCTTCCCGGCCAGCCTGCGGGTAAAGCCTTGTCCCATCAGGCCAAGGCCGATGAAGCCGACCGTTGCTTCCGTCATGAGATTTCTCCGTCAATTCGCGAGTCGTCGTCCCGGGGCCCGAGCGAAAGCGAGGGAACCCGGGACCCATGCACACCGGGCTGAAAATTTCGCGATCCGTGTTCATGGGTTCCGGGTTCGCCGCTTCGCGGCGCCCCGGAATGACGCGCTCCGGTGACGTCGGCATATCAAGATTGTTCCGCTCCGAGCCCGGATGCAATATTCGAGGGCCTTTTTCTGCCTGAATCCCGCGCTGTTATCCCCTCCCCCAGGACGACGGGATCGTTGAGGCCTCTCCGAAGCGATAAACTCCGACATCCTGGACCGATGAAACCTCGAAGCGTATCGCCAACACCGCGGGAGCTGACAATTATGAAGAGATTCCTGGTGACGTATCTCGCCCCGGCCTCAGTGCTAGCCGAATGGAAAAAAACCGATCCCGACACGAGAAAGGCTGCGCAAGGCAAGATGCAGGCTGAATGGAAGAAATGGATGAGCGATCATGCGAATATATTCGCCGACGTAGGGGCCGGGGTAGGTAAGACCAAGCGCGTTACTACCCAGGGCACATCCGATAGCAAAAACGACATCATGCTGTATTCGGTCGTGGAAGCGGAGTCGCATGAAGCGGCAGCCAAATCGTTCGAGGGCCATCCGCATTTGCAGATTCCGCAGGCCTCCATCGAAATCATGGAGATCCATGCCCTGCCCGGGATGAAATAGCTCGCAAGCCGCGGCGGCCCGACATGATTACTGGAGGAGCAGGATGGCCAATCCAATTCCCCGCATCTGCATCGCCATGGGCGATCCGGCGGGGATCAGCCCGGAAGTGCTGGCCAAGCTGCTGGCCCGCAGCGATCTCCTGAAGCTCGCCTGCGTGTCGGTGATCGGCGACCGGCGGGTCTTGGCCGAAGGCGAAACGGTCGCCGGCGTGAAATCCGACATTGCCGTCGTCGCCCTCGCTGAGATCGAGCAGGCAAAGCCCGGCAAGCCGGTGTTCGTCGATCTTCGGCACCTCGACCCGGCGACCCTACGGCAGGGCGAAGCAAGCGCGGCCGGCGGCGGCTTCGCCATGCGCAATTTCCGCGAGGCGCTGCTGCTCGCCAAGTCCGGCCGCGTCGACGGCGTGCTGTTCACGCCGTTGAACAAGCTGGCGCTGAAGCAGGCCGGCAATCCCTATCCCGATGAGATCCGCTGGGCCGCCGACGTGCTCGAATGGAAAGGGCCGTGCAGCGAATACAATCGTCTCGACGATTTGTGGAACGCGCGCGTGACCTCGCACGAGCCGCTGCGCGAGGTTCCCGGCATGCTCACCCGCGAGCGCATCCTCTGCGCGATCGACGCGACCGCCGCGATGCTCGGCGCAACCGGCATGGCGCGGCCGAGAATCGCGGTTGCCGGTCTCAATCCGCATGCGGGCGAAGGCGGCGTGTTCGGTCGCGAGGAGATCGATATCATCGGCCCGGCGGTCGAGGACGGCCGCCGGCGCGGCCACGCGGTCGAGGGCCCCTTCCCGGCCGACACCATCTGGATCAAGGCTCGGCGCGGCGACTACGACGCCGTGCTCAGCATGTACCACGACCAGGGCCAGATCGCGCTCAAACTCCTGGGATTCGAGCGCGGCGTGACGATCTTGGGTGGCCTGCCGGTGCCGATCGCGACCCCCGCGCACGGCACCGCCTACGACATCGCCGGCCGCGGCATTGCCGATCCGTCCGCCACCATCAAGGCGTTCGAGACGCTGGTGGCGCTCGCCGCGATGCGCCTTGCCCTCGCGGCCGCGTGAGGCATGTCTTGAACTCCGCGCGATGAACCCGTCCGACCGCGCGGCGAAAACCGACGGATTTCCCGTCGTCGACCCCCACCAGCATTTCTGGGACCTCGGCAGGAATTATCACCCCTGGCTTTGCGATGCGGTCCCCATTGCGTTCCGCTACGGCGATTATTCGGCGATCCGGCGCAATTATCTGCCGGCCGATTATCGCCGCGACAGTGCGCGCTACCGCATCGTCAAGACCGTGCATATCGAGGCCGAATGGGACCGCGCCGATGCTTTGGGCGAGACGCGCTGGATCGAAAAAATCCACCGGGAGTACGGCCTGCCGAGCGCTTGCGTCGGCCACGCGCAGCTCGATCGGCCGGACATCGAGCAGATCCTCGCCGGGCACGCGAGATGCCGGCTGGTGCGCGGCGTCCGCCACAAGCCCCGAGCCGCGAGCCATCCGCGCGAGGCCCGGCGCGGCGAGCCCGGCTCGATGGACGATCCGCGCTGGCGGGCGGGCTTTTCCCAGCTCGAGCGCTGCGGATTCTCCTACGACCTGCAGACCCCCTGGTGGCACCTCGACGCCGCAGCCGAGCTCGCGGCCGATTTTCCCGCGACCCAGATCGTCATCAACCACACCGGCCTTCCCGCCGACCGCAGTCCGGAAGCGCTCGAGGGCTGGCGCCGAGCGCTCGAAACCGTCGCGGCGCAGCTCAACGTCGCGATCAAAATTTCCGGCCTCGGCCGCCCGGGCCTGCCCTGGACGATCGAGGCGAACGGGCCGATCATCCGCGACACGATCTCGATCTTCGGCGCGGAGCGCTGCATGTTCGCCAGCAATTATCCGGTCGACCGCCTCGCCGGCTCGTTCGAGACGATCTACGACGGCTTCCTCGCCGCGGTCGCCGAATACTCGCCCGAGGACCAGCGAAAATTGTTCCACGACAACGCGACGCGGATCTATCGGCTGGATCGCGGCGGGTAGCAGAATGCAGCGAAGGGCATTGTTGCAGGGGGCCGGCATCGTCGCCCTGTCGTTGGTCGGGGCGGGCGCCTGGTGGAGCGATCGCGAAGGCGTGTTCTCCGTCGGCGAGGGTCCGGCCTACGAGCCGTGGCGGAACTGGAGCGCGGAACAAGGGCCGCTCGCGCTGGTAAGCGCGGGCATCCTCGCCGCCAACCCGCACAACACCCAGCCCTGGCGCTTCAAGCTCGCCGACGAGCGAATCGAGATCCATGCCGACACCGCCAGGAATCTCGGCACGTTCGATCCCTATCTGCGGGAGATGCACATCGGTCTCGGATGTGCCGTGGAGAACATGGTGCTTGCCGCGGCGGCCCGTGGCCGTGAGGCCAAGGTGACGCTGGTCGACGGGAGCCTCGAACCCATTCCGGCGGCGCCCCGGCCGAGCCTCGTGGCGATCATCGAACTGGCTCCCGGCCCGCGCCGGCAGGACGAGCTTTACGACGCGATTCCCCGCCGTCACACCAATCGCGCCCCCTACGATCGCGGCCGCGCGATCGCGCCCGAGCTGCTCCGTTCGCTCCACTCGCTGGCCGGCGAAAGCACGGGCCTGAAACTGTTGCTCTTCAGCGCCGAAAGCGAACGCAAGAAACTCGGCGACCTGATGGTCGCGGCGACCGAAACCATCATCGCCGACCAGCGCATGGTGGACGACAGCCAGCGCTGGTTCCGGCAGCGCTGGGCAGACGTGCAGAAGTTTCGCGACGGTCCGACGCTCGACACCGCCGGGTTGTCTCCGCTCGTCGCAGCCCTGGCAAAAATCGCCCCGGCGCCGTCGCCGGAACGCAATCATCGCTACTGGCTCGATGCCACGCGCGACGTGCAGGTTCCGTCTGCGCCCGTCCTCGGGCTGATCGCGGTGGAGGCGCTCTACGACCGCGCGCAGGCGATCCGCGCCGGACGCGCCTGGCAGCGCATGCATCTGTTCGCGACCACGCGCGGCCTCGCCATGCAGCCGATCAATCAGCCGGTGGAACTGGTCGATCGCGAGCGGCAGCTGGCGAGGGAGCCCGTCGCGGCGCGCGCGTTGGCGAGTCTCGTCGGCGACCCGAGCTGGAAGCCGACCTTCGCATTTCGCCTGGGATATCCGACGCGCGACGTGCCGCCGAGCCCCCGGCGTGCCGTCGGCGACGTGGTTATTTAGACCGAGCGAGGATGTGGCCGCCATGGAGCGCCCGGAAATCATCAAGCGGGAGATCGAGGCGCTGGTCTTCGACCTTTACGGCACGATCGTGGACATGCAGAACGGGCTCACCGAAGCCGTGACGCCGTTCCTGAAGAAGAAGGGCTGGGCCGGCAGACCGAACAGCTTCGTCACCTGGTGGCGGCGTACGCATTTCGAGAACTCGATGATCGACGCGCTGTGCGACCGCGGTCACACGCCGTACCGCCAGATCGGCCATCGCGCGGTGTCCTACGTCATGGACCGCTGCGGCATCCCCTACACGCAGGACGAGGTGCGCTGGCTGGTCGGCCGGATCGAAACGCTCGAGCCGTTTCCCGACGTGGTGCCGGCGCTCGAGCGGCTGCGTGGCGCAGGCTACAAGCTCGCCATCCTTTCCAACGGCGATCGCGACATGCTGGCGGCGGCGGGGCCGCACATCGGCTTTCGCTTCGATCATGTGATTTCGGTCGAGCAAGCCGGCTATTTCAAGCCGCACTGGAAGACCTATGCGAAAGCCGAGGAGTTGATCGGCGAAGATCGCGCGAGTTGCCTGTTCGTCGCCAACCATTCGTTCGATTGCATCGGCGCCAAGGCCTACGGCATGCGCACCGCCTTCATCGACCGCCGCAAACGCCCGTTCGGCGAGACGCCGTACCAGCCGGACATCATCGTCGGCAATTTCACGGAGCTGGCCGCGATGCTGTCCTGAGACGAGCTAGCTTTCGTAGGGTGGGCTGAGCGCGAAGCGCGAAGCCCACCGTAAGCCTCGCCGCCGATGGTGGGCACAGCGGCTTCGCCGCCTTTGCCCACCCTACTGCTCGCTCTTCCCCTCTCCCCTTGCGGGAGAGGGTGGCGAGCACCGAGCATTGCGAGGTGCGAACCGGGTGAGGGGTGTTTGCATTCTAAGAAATCCAAAGCTACCCCTCACCCGACGCCTCACTTCGTTCGGCGCCACCCTCTCCCACAAGGGGGAGAGGGGAAACGTGTCTGCGGCTCAGGCAAACCGCTATGCTCCACCATGCCATATGCGCGGCGGCCGTAGTGTTGGCCACCTGCGCGGCGGCGCAAGATCCGGGGACCGCCGTGCAGAAGACCACAATCTCGCTCGGGACCGCCACGCCGGGCGGCGGGTTTCCGCTCTACGGCGGCGCTCTCGCCGAGGTCGTCAACCAGACGGATGCCTCGCTCCTCCTCGAGCCGCGCAACACCAAGGGCAGCACCGAGAACATTCCGCTGCTCGAGGCGGGGAGCCTCGACATCGCCCTGGTGGCGGGCGAGCCCGCCTATGAGGCGCTCATGGGCATCGGCCGGCCGCGTACGCCGCTCAAGATCCTCGCGGCGATGTATTCGACGCCCGGGATGTTCGCGGTCCGCGGCGACAGCCCCGCCCGATCGATCCGGGATCTCGTCGGCAAGCCGGTCGCCTTCGGCGCGCGCGGTTCCGGATTGGTGATGCTCTCGCGCTACGTGCTCGACGGGCTCGGGCTCGACCAGGACCGGGATTTCCAGGCGATCTATCTCGACCGTGCGGGCGACGGCCCGGCCATGGTGCTCGACGGCCGCGCCGCGGCGTTATGGGGCGGCGGCGCCGGCTGGCCGGGTTTCACCGCGATGGCGCAGGCGGGCGGCCGGTTCCTCGCGCCGGACGCCGACGAGCTCGAGCGCATCCGCGATAAGCACCCGTTTCTGAAAGCCCTGACGGTTCCCGCCGGCAGCTATCCCGGACAGGACGCGGAAATCCATTCGGTCGGCTCGTGGAGCTTCATCCTGGCGCGGCCGACGCTCAGCGATGACATTGCCTATCGGCTGGCGCGCGCGCTCGACCGCGCCGAGGATGCGCTCGGCAAGAAACTCCCGCAGGCGCGCGAAACGACCGCGGCCAACACGTTGGCTGCCGCGCCCAGCCTCGACCTCATTCATCCGGGCGTGTTGCGCTACCTGCGCGAGATCGGCCTCGCCAAGTAGGCGGGCGTTCTTGCACGGGCTGGACGGGAGCCGGGAGCTTTGGCGTGAGCTCGTAACACGCCATTGGCTGGTTTGCCAGAGTCCGCTTTGGAACCGTAGGCAGCCGTCAAATATGTCAGCCGCCAGTTCCGGGATGTGCCCAGGAGCAGACAAGACCACAGCGGGAAAGCGGGATGCTCTAGGCGATGAATTGGACGGTGGGCGGGTCGAGCACACCTCGCTTCGGTGTTTCGTATAAAGCAGAATTCAGGCACTATACAGTTTCTGAAAATTGCAACCGGCGAGCACGGCGAAGATCTACGCAACGAAATCGAATGGACAACCTGGCTGGCATAACACCATATCACCCTTCCGGCGGTATTGCTGACCTTCGTGGAAGCTGGAGTAGCAGCGCGTCAGTGAACTTTATGGCAACGGTGCGGTAATCCGCGGCAGCCGCTGGGTTCTCCACACGGCTTCTCGGGTGCGCGGGCGGTCGGGATTCGCCGTAAAAAATTTCCGACAATTTTCGATTTATGCCGGTCTTGTCTCAAATCGATCGGTAAGATCCGTCATCGAAGATGCCGGACGCAACCTGCTGGCGCGCTTTGTGACCGACGAGACCGGCGCAGCGGCTATGGAGTACTGCCTCATCGCTGCCGGAACTGGACTCGCCGTGTTTGGCGCCGTGAAGCTGATCGGTCCCGGTCTGAAAGATATTTTCAACAATCTTGGCTCGACCGCAACGAATGTCTATCACGGGACGTACGAAATTCCGTTCCCCCGTAAGCTTCCATGAACGCTGCCGATTGTGTGTTCTTCAAGCGTGTAAAGCCCATTCTGCTTGAATTTTGGGAACCGTTGCAATTGCCACCAGCAGCACCGGGACCGTGCGATTAGTATTTGGCCACGACCGGGCTGGAAACCGCGCCGAACCGCAGGTTCACTCCGAGCCGCAGGATGTGGTCGCGAATGTGATAACTGCTGACGATAGTCTCAGGGGTTGCGAACGGATTTTCTGCAGAGATGCTGTGCGTGCCCAGATCGACATACAAATACTCGAGCTTTACCGACCAGATGCTGCTGATCGCCGCCTCGACGCCGCCGCCGGCGGTCCAGCCCGACTTGCGCGTAGAATCGTGGACAACCAAACCGAAGACCGGACCGGTCAGCGCGAGATCGTATCGAGCTTCGCCATAGGCAAAACCGCCCGTGGCGTAGAACAGCCATCGGTCGCTGGCAAAGCCCAGGCGTCCGCGCACCGTTCCGAACCACGGAAACTTCCATCTGTTGAGGTAGTCGCACGACGGGAACGCTTGGTCGCAGGCAAAATCGTCGGGCGAGACAAGCGTAAAAGCCTGTGTTTTTCGCTCACTGGTCGCTTGGATGTCGGCTTCGACGCCGACTACCCACGGATCGAATTGCCAGTTGAACCCGGCCTGACCGCCGCCGACGGCGCCCAGCAGCCTCGGACTGGAACTGAACGAGTCGGGCTCGAAGATCTGGGCGTTGCTGCTCGCGCCCCAGGTCCCCAAGCTGCCTCCGGCGTTGAGCCCGACATAAAAGCCGGTCCAACTGAAGGGAATCGTGAGAACCGGAGCTGCCATCCGCGGGGGCGCCTTTACCGGCATGTCGGCCGCCTGCGCGGAGCCTCCCCAAACAAAGACAGCAACCGCAACGGCGACAGCGAGCAACCTGCTCATGGCGGCCTCCAAGAATGATTCGATCATAAGTATATCACCACCGGTTGATTCGACATGTGGCAGATAAGCAACACTCAAGAATGAAATGCGATCCATTGGGAGCCGGGAGCTTTGGGCTGAACTCATGAACGCACCGTCGGGTGCTTGCCGAGTGCGCTTTGAAACCGTGAGCAGCCGTCAA
>VAZU01000099.1 GCA_005884745.1 Alphaproteobacteria bacterium | reverse complement strand
TCGGCCAAGGCGACCTGTTTGACCGAAATCTCCTCACGATCGAGCGTGTCGGAGCCGTTCACGGCGTCGACCGTCGTCACCACGCCGCCGAGCACCAGGCGGCCGGCAATTCTCAAGTCGGTCATCAAGGTTTGCAGGATCGGCGCGGGATCCGCGAGCCCGCTGGTTTCGACGACGACGCGATCGAATTGGGGAAGCGCGCCGCGGTCGCGGCGGCGGAGCATGTCCGCGAGCGTTTCTGCCAGGTCGTTGCGGATCTTGCAGCACAGGCATCCGGTCTGCAGCTCGACGAAACTGTCGTCGCTGGTCTCGACGAGCTCGTGATCGAGGCCGATCTCGCCGAATTCGTTGATGAGGACGGCGGTGCGCGAGAACTCGGGCCGGCGCAGCAAATGGGCCAGCAGGGTCGTCTTGCCGCTGCCGAGAAAGCCGGTCAGGACCGCAACCGGGATCACGACGGCACCGGCGGCGAGACGGCGATTCGCACGCGATTGTTTGGCGTGTAGCCGGGATCGATCGCCGCGCGGACCTGACGCAGCACCGCGAGGAGCGAGATCGCGCCGCGCTCACGACCGTCCACGCCGACCATCCAGCGGAACGGCAGGTTGTTCGGCGCCGGCTCGATGCGGATCTCCTTCCGCCCCGCGCGAAGCAGGATCGCGCCGCCGCTCGTGCGCCGTATGCTTCCCGCGATCCGCCACGCGATGAGGCTTTGCGCCAGCAACTCGAGCATGGGATCGTTGGACGCGTGGCTCACAGCGCAGGTCCTTCGAGAATATTTGCCGGAATCTTGCGCTTGAGATAGCGGCCGTCCTTGGGGCTGGCGAAATATCGGCCATTCTCGACCATCACCTTGCCGCGCAGGATCGTCACCGCCGGCCAGGCGAACATGTCGTGGTCCTCCCACGGGGTGTAGTCGGTCTCGTGCAGGTCGGCGGCCCGCACCTTGCCGCGCCGAGTCGGATCGAGAATCGTGATGTCGGCATCGCTGCCGACCGCGATCACCCCCTTGCGCGGATAGAGCCCCATGATCTTCGCGGCGTTGGTCGAGACGAGGTCGACGTACGCTCGCAGCGAGTAGCCGCGCCGCACGACCATCTCGGTGTACATCACGCCCAGGCGCGGCTCGACGCCCGAGTTGCCGCCGGTGGTGTCGTCGATCCTCTTGCCGACCGTCTTGTCCTTCAAGGTGCAGCACAGCTCGTCGGTGGCGATGCAATGGATCGAGCCGTCGCGGGTGGCGTGCCACAACGCCTTCTGGTCCCCCTCCGATTTGAGCGAGGGATAGGTGTGAAAAATCTGGCCGTTGGGGCGCCGGTAGTCCGCGGCCGAGTACAGCAGGTACTGGTGCAGCGTCTCGCCGTAGACCGGCAGGCCCTTGCCGCGCGCCTCGGCGACGGCGGCGACGCCGGTGGCAGCGGACACGTGCATCATATAGAGCGCGGTGCCCGGCACGCTTTCGGCGAGCCGAAGCACGCGGCGGAAGCTCAAATCCTCGGAGAGCTGGCTGTGGACCTCGGCGAGATGCTCGAAGCCGACGCGGCCCTCGCGGATCAGCTTGGCGTACATGTGCATGACGATGTCGTTGTCCTCCGCGTGAATGACGCCGAGCCCGCCCTCTCTCGCCAGAACCTGGAATGCCTCCCAGATGTCGCCAAAATCGATCATGCGCCCGGAACGCGAGGGCAGGATGTTGGTGGTGAAGATCTTCAGCGTTGGATAGCCGGCCTGGATCGCCTCCGCTAGCTGGCCCGCGAACTCCGGCGGGGGCTCGGAGTGCAGCATGATGTGGTAGGCCCAGTCGCACGGGCTTTTTCCGACGAAGTCCTTGTCGCGCGTCTCGATCGCCTGCAGCGCGGATTGCCCCTCGCGCCAATAGGCGAAATCGATGAGCGTCGTGGTGCCGCCGTGGAGCGCGGCGCGGCCGACCTGGTCGGGGCCGGCGGTGACGAGCGGCGTGCCGTCGGGCTTGATCCACACGTGCTTGAGATGCACGTGAGGGTCGATGCCGCCCGGCATGACGATGCGTCCGCTGGCGTCGATCGTGCGCTGGGCGGATTGCGTCGGGAACGCGCCGGGAGCGGCAATCGCCGCGATCCTCTCGCCCGCAATGGCGACGTCGCACGTGGCGACGCCCTCGGGCGTCACCACGTCGCCGCCCCGGATGAGCAGTTCCAACATCGCGCCTCCGATCCCCTGGAAATAAATGCTTGGCGCGGCGTAGAGCCGCGTCGCCGCCGCGGGCGGCTCTACAGCACCGCTTCGGCCACCACACGTGCGGAATGGATCGTGACGCCGCCGAGCAGCAGCGTGCCGACCTTGTTGTCTTTCGCAATCGCCTTCCAGGCCTGCAGCCGGTCCCTGATCCGCTCCTTCGGTCCGACCAGCGACGTCTCGTCGATGAGCGAGTCGGGCACGGCGGCGGCCGCCGCCTCGCGCTTGCCGGCGAGAAACAGGTCCTGGATTTCCGCCGCGGCGGCTTCGTAGCCCATGCGCTTGACGAGGTCGTTGTAGAAATTCTTGTTCCGCGCCCCCATGCCGCCGATATAGAGCGCAAGCTGCGGCCGGATCGCATTGCGGCAGGCGTCGATATCGTCGCCCATGCGGATGCGCACGTAGGGCGCGACGTCGAAATCGGCGAGGCTCTTGCCGGATTTTGCCATCCCCTCCTGCACCGGAGCGACGATCAACTCCGCTTTCTCGGGCGACATCAGGAAGGGGAGGGTGCCGTCGGCGACCTCGCCCGCGGTCCTCAGTCCCACCGGAGAGATCGACGCGGTGTAGATCTTCAGGTTCGGGTCCGGGTGCAAGATGCTCTTGAGCGGCTTGCCGAGCCCGGTCGCGCCCGGACCGGTGTAGGGGATCTGATAGTGCTCGCCGCGGTGCTCGAGCGGCCCCTTGCGTGCGAACACCTGGCGGATGATGGAAACATATTCCTTGGTCCGCGCCTGCGGCTTGCCGTACGGCTGGCCGTGCCAGCCCTCGACCACCTGCGGGCCCGAGGGTCCGATGCCGCACAGGAAACGCCCGCCCGAAAGCGCCTGCAGGCTCATCGCGGTCATCGCCGCGCACGTCGGCGTGCGTGCCGGCATCTGCATGATGCCGGTACCGCCCTTGATCTTCGTGGTGCGCGCCAGCATCCAGGCGATCGGGGTCACCGCGTCGCCGCCGTAGGCCTCGCCGGTCCAGGCGGAATCGTAGCCGAGCCGCTCGGCCTCCAGGATCAGATTCATGTCGAGGCCGGCGCCTGCCTCGGTGCGCAACAGGATGCCCAATTTCATGGTGGATGATTCCGAGAATGTAGGGTGGGCAAAGCGAAGCGTTCCCACCAGGGATCTACCGCGGTGGGCGCGGCGCGTCCCGCGCCTTTGCCCACCCTACCGAATGTCCCGTCGCGCGCCGTCTCTCACGTGCGCATGAAGCCCTCGACCTCGTTCTCGGCCCAGGCCAGCGTCTTTTCCACCGGCTCGCCTTGCGCTTGCTTCAGGATCATCTTCGGCATGACCGCCTGGTTGTAGATCTGCGCGGCGATCAGCGGCGAGGCCGGCGCCCCCGGGATCATGGGAACCTGGTCGCCCTTGTTGGGATAATGCGACAGGGTCCCTTTGGGTGGGCCTTCCTCGTCCCAGGTGTTGAAGTCGTTGAATTTGACGAACGGCGGCAGATCGTAGCCCTGGCATGCGGCGACCAATTTTCCCGCGGCCTCGTGGCTCGACACGTGCAGCATCAGGCTCTTGGCGGCGGACTTGTTCCTGGAGAAATTCCACAGCCCCTGGAACCGCGGCAGCATGGCGACGAAGCGGCCGCGCGGCCCTTTCGGCATCGCATGGGTCCACAGCTTCTCGGCGACTTGCGGGGCGTCGCGCTTGGCCACCGCCCACGCGCTCGGCGGGTTGAAGATCAAGGCGCCCTTGCCGGAAATCAGCCACTTGTTGTTGGAGCTGTTGTCCCACGCGCTCACGTCCGGCGGCAGGAACGCGGCCAAGCGTTTGCTGTAGTCGAGCACCTGCCGCACGGCGTCGGACTTCACCGTCAGCCTGCCGTTGGCATCGACCAGGTCGGCGCCGTAGGCGTGGAACAGCGGTCCGACCCAATCGATGCTGTCGGTCGTCGCTCCCAATGGCAGGCCAAAGGGATATCCCGCCTGTTTGCATTGCTCGGCCGCAGTGAGGAACGCGTCCCAGGTCCAGCCCTCGGCCGCCTTGGTCGGCTCGGCGCCAGCCGGATACATCGCCAAAATATCGATGCCGGCGTGCTGCTTGAGCAGGTCGAATCGAGAGCACGAGCACAAGAGCAGCGTGCCGCGAATCCCGGGGACCACCAGCCATTGGCCGCCGGGCTTGGCGAGATAATCGATCACCGCGGTCACGGAACCGTTCCTCGCCAGAACCTCGCCCATGACGTCGTCGACCGGCTCGAGCGCGTTGGCATATTGCGCCGGCTCCCAGGCGGAAAAATCCATGATGTCGTGGCCGGACCTCGCCTGCGCCTCGACCGCGATGGTCAGCTGCAGCTTGCTGGCCTGGGTCGAGAAGTAATCGATCGAGAGATCGACCTTCTCCTTCGCGGCCCAGGCTTGGCAGATCTCGTCCATGGCCTTGTTGGCGCCTGGAACCCAATGGTCCCACAAGCCGAGCGATAGCTTGCCGGCCGCATGGGAGCCGCGGACGTGCGGCATGGCGACCAGGGCCGAGGCGGCCGCGGTCGTGGCAAGAAAACGTCGTCGCGAAATTCTGCTCGTGCGCATGGGCTCTCCCTCCGGACCAGATCTCGGATGCATCTTGTTATCGTTCACGCACCCGACGTGTCATGCGGTTCGGCAGCTTACGCCACATTCGCCGCGTTGGTTAGCGGGATTTGGACCCGGATAATGGTAGGCTGGGCAAAGGTCCCGCCGGCAGTTTCGATCGGCGGGCGAAGGCCCTTGTTTGGCCAAGAAACTGTTGGCGGGACCGTGCCCACGCGGACCCGGGCAGATGGTGGGCACGCTTCGCTTTGCCCACCCTACGAGATCCCCTGCTATCCAGCGCGGTGCTCGGAAGGCCCGACGCCGGGCATCAGATTGTTGGCGGTATTGATGAGCGCCACGTGGGAGAACGCCTCAGGGAAATTGCCGAGACAGCGCTTTGCTCGCGGGTCGTATTCCTCGGCCAGGAGGCCTAGATCGTTGCGCAGCGCCAGCAGCCGCTCGAACATCGCCTTGGCTTCATCATAGCGACCGATCATCGCCAGCGCGTCGGCCAGCCAGAAACTGCAGGCCAGGAACGCGCCTTCCTCGCCCGGCAAGCCGTCGTTGATGCGTTGCGGCCGGTACCGCAGCACGAGCCCGTCCACCATGAGCTCGCGCTGGACGGCTTCGACGGTGCCGACGATGCGCGGATGGGTCGCCGGCAGGAATCCGACCTGCGGCAACAGCAGCAGCGCCGCGTCGAGGTCGTCCGAACCATAGGACTGCACGAATGCGCTGCGGGCCGGGCTGAAGCCGTGCTCGCAAACCTCGTCGCAGATCTGGTCGCGCAACGCGCGCCAGCGCTCGACCGGGCCGGGCAGGCTCGATCGCTCGACGAATTTCACCGCGCGATCGAACGCTACCCACGCCATCACCTTGGAGTGGGTGAAATGCCGCACCGGGCCGCGCACTTCCCACAGACCCGCATCCGGCTTCCTCCACGTGCTCTCGAGAAAATCGAGCAACACGCGCTGCATGCCCCAGGCGTCGGAGCTCGGCTCGAGCTTGAAGGTCTCGGCGGCGTAGAGCACGTCCATCAGCTCGCCGTAGACGTCGAGCTGCAGTTGCCGGTGCGCGTCGTTGCCGATTCGCACCGGCCGGCTGTCCTCGTAGCCGGCGAGCCAGGGAAGTTCGCGCTCGTCGAGACGGCGTTCGCCGGCGGGCCCGTACATGATCTGCAATTCCTCCGGCCTGCCGGCCGCGGCTCGCAACAGCCATTCCCGCCAGGCGCGCGCTTCCTCGAGATAGCCGCCGGAAATGAAAGCATAGAGCGAGAACGTGGCGTCGCGAATCCAGCAGGCGCGATAGTCCCAGTTGCGCATCCCGCCGATCGTTTCCGGTAGCGAGGTGGTAGGAGCCGCCAGGATGCCGCCGGTCGGGAAATACGTGAGCAGCTTGAGCGTAATCAGCGAGCGCGTCACCGGCTCGTACCACGGCCCCTCGACGGTGCACCGCGACGTCCACACCCGCTGCAGATTTTCGCTGGTCCGCAGCAGGTCCTCGGGTTCGCGATAGATGACGTTCGCCCGGTGCGATTGGCGCCAGCTCATCACGAAGGCGACCGTCTCGCCGGCACCCACCACGAAGTCGCCGCGGGTGGTGAAGTCCTCGCCGCGCAACGGCACGTCGGTGCGCAACAGCACCTCGTCGGGCCCGACGATGGCGCTCAGCCCATAGGTGCGCCGCCTCACCCATGGCACGGTGCGGCCGTAGTCGAACCGGAACAGGATCT
>VAZU01000098.1 GCA_005884745.1 Alphaproteobacteria bacterium | reverse complement strand
GCGCGGCTGCGAAAGGTCTCGGGACTCATACGCATTGCCTCCGGACCGGGAAAGGATCGCCGCGTGTTGCGGCAGAATTCCGCCGCGATTTCGGCAAGCCTCGGGTTTTCCGCAACGCTCGGCCGCGTCGCGGCCGAGCGGCTATCCGCGGCGCTGCCCTGAATAATTCAAGACATTCCGGCCGATGATCGTGAGGTGCCAGGCTCTCATGCCCGGAGACACATCGAGGCATCTCCATTCGGCCCAGCCGCGTACCTGACAGGCGCGCTTAGTCGACTTCCGCACCGCCGCGGTCTGCGCGTTGTCCCGGGGCCCGAGGTCCCGCAACGCTTCCAGAAACCTGCGCTGATCCTTCGACGGGCGTTCACCCGGCATCCGCCGTTTTGCGTAACCCACCATCCCCCGCCCCTCCCGCTTCCCGAGATATCGGCCCCGCGGACGCGCAAGGAGCTGCACAGATCAAGCGAATACCGGCCTTGCGCTCGTCCGGCATCGGATCCTTCGCGCGGCTAGCGAATCCTCTTGATCACCGGCACCATGCGCGGGTCGTATTCGAACTCGGCGACGGATTCCTTCGCATCCCGCGCTCGCGCGCGAATACAAAATCGCTGCGCTCTGCGCAGAACAGTCTCGCGACAGTCGATCTCGCCGATTTTGTTGCCGAACCCGAACAACTCGATCCATTCCATCGTGCCGGGTTGAATATCGGTCTCCGGCAGCAGCGTCGTGTCAGCGCGACGACGCGATATCCAGAAGGCAGAGCGAACGAATTCCCCGCCCTCCGCTACCACGGAGACGTCATGAAGCGTTCTGTTGTTAGAATTGTTCCGGATCGCGACGGCATGGTATTCCCCGCCGTCGACTCCCGTCGGTCCAATGTCGATTTTCCTGCGAACAAACCTCGGGTCGGAATTGTCGTACGCGATTTCGAGAGCCGGGACTTTCCACCGGCGAACGACCGCAGGCCACGGGTATTTGGCGAGCAGGAACGGACAAGCGAATATGATCAAAATCCATCCGAGGTTCGGATGCGCCGATATCCAGCGTTCCGCGATGTCCTGAAACTGCGCGAGGCGGTCCAGCCACTCTGCGAGCGAGGCCGATTGCAGGTGCACCAGCGCCAGGATAGCCGCTATCCCGCCCAGGACCCACTTGCCTAGGGCCCATGCCAGCCCCGCAAGAAAAATGAGCGCGATCGAGATCGACTGCAGCGTACGCATTGCTCGGAAAGCCCCGCCGGGCCCCCGCCCGGCGGGTCCTCTCGTATTCCACATCAGATCAGAAAGCCCAACGCGAGCACCACGATCAAGCCGACGCTCGCGAACAACATCACCACTTCGCTCAGGTCCAGAGAGACGAGTGGATTGTGTACCCCCATGGTCCACCTCTGACAGGACTACCCCCTGCGAATCGTATTTTTGTTAGCTCATTCGCCGGAAATATGACCCGGCGTAGACCTGATTGAGGCACGCCCCCGGCGCGATCGAGCCGGCCGAAGGGATCGTCGCCAAGCTGCGCCAGGCGGAATCCTTCATGGCGCAAGGCCATACCGGGATCGAAAGTGGCCCAGGCGTCGGGCCTGATGGAAGCGCTTTACCGGGATCGGCAGTCTCAGCGAGCGGCCCAGCCGGCCACGGGAACGGCACGTCTCGAGGAGCTTCAAGACGGAGAATGCCCGGCTTCGAAAGACGGTCGCACACCTGGTTCTCGACAAGGGCATTCTCCAGGAGCTGGCCAAGGGAAAATAGTAACTCCGATCGCGGCACACCCGGATCCAAGCGAGATCCGAACGCCTGTCCGCGCAACGACAAACAGACCGAAACTAAAGACATCGAACCCGGTGGATCCACTGGGCATTTTTCAGGATCATCACAGCCTTGCCACAAACATCGGCAACCATTCCCAGGCTGGGGCGACGTGTCAGCCCTCCCGGCAGGGACGGTCCCGGTTGTCAGGTTCCCTCCAGGCGATCGGGGCCGTTCCGCGCAGGCTTGAAGCTGACGGGGCGACAACCGAACGCGGTCGCCGGCGGCGCCGCCGCGGTTCGATCGGCTCAACCGGATCGTGACTCGGTACGGCCTCATTCCAGACCGAATCAAAACAACGAGATGCGATCAAGCGAAGGACGGAGGATCCGCGCCGTCCTGACATGCCATCAGGGGAGCAAGCGAATGCCACATCCCGCTCGATCGTTTCTCCAGACTTGGTTCTCCGGTCTTCTCGCTGCCGCGATGGCGCTGTTCACGATTTGCGGCGGTGTCGCTCACGCCAGTGAGCCGTGCGCCACGGACCCGAATTTCACAGCGGCCCAAGGCGGCGGCCATTGGTACTACCGGATCGACCGCGTCAGCCAGCGCAAGTGCTGGTTCCTGGGGCGACCGGGAATGAAGGTCGGGCGGCCCGCGGCTGCGAAGGCGCAATCCGCTTCAAGGCCGCCGCAGTCGACCGCGGATACGCCGAAAGCGCAGGAAGTCACGAGCAACAGCCGGCGCTGGCTCGATGAACCGATCGCGGTCGCACGGAATCCCGCTATCGTGCAGGCAGTCGACGTTGCCACGGAGTCGATGCGCGAGGCCGAACCAGATGCGCAGCTGGAAACCAGCTTCAGGGGTGAGGCTCCATCGGTATGGCCGGTGCTCGCCGCATCCGAACCCCAAGCTGCCCCGTTAGCCACGAAGCTTCCCGTCGAACCCGGGCACTTGATTGCGCTTCTGGCGGCGGCGCTCGGACTCGCCGTTGTCGCAGGTCGACTGATCTTCAATCACTCCGTGGTCTTCTCAGCCTGACTTTAGCGGGGAGTTCGACAAGGGTTGATACACTCGGCTTGACAGAACAAAGACAAACGCGTCGGCGAGATGTCGCCCGGCCTGGCGGACGAGCGAACCCCGGCTGGAAGATGGTGCAGACAGGGGCTCTCCCGCCGGGCCACGGATAAACGCCGCCAGGCGGTAGGGCGACGCTACCGGCAGGAATCGCAAGGAGCGTATGACCTGGGTCACGTTGGCGGCTCGTCGGCGGCGCGTTGCGCTCGATTCTTACGCCAGAAGTTCCGTGGACCTTTCCGCCCGGGCGCAAAATCCGTTACAGTTGCGGCCCTCGACGGCCGTCTGCGCGACGGCCGTGCGGGCCCGGAAACGGCGGTCTCGCGGGCAAAGCTTCCTACGATCTCCGCTCGAGGTCATTGCCATGGTCGCGATTGCGCGCCGCGCCGTCTTGCTTCTATGGATTCTCATGGGACTCGCCTCGCCGCTTGGCGCGGAGCAGCCGCTCACGGTGTTCGCGGCGGCCAGTCTGAAGACTGCGCTCGATCAGGCCGACGAGGCCTTCACCGCCGAAACCGCCATCCCGGTGCGCGCCAGCTATGCGGCGTCCTCGGCGCTCGCCAAGCAGATCGCGCAGGGCGCGCCGACGGACGTATATGCGTCGGCCGATGTCGACTGGATGGACGATCTGGATTCGCGCAAGCTCGTTCTCGCCGGCACGCGCGTCGATCTTCTGGGCAATCGTCTGGTGGTCATCGCCGCAAACGACAGTCCGGTTTCGACGCTCGCGCTCGACCCGCCTTCCTTCACGTCGGCGCTCGGCGGCCGTCGTCTGGCGCTCGCCGAGGTAACCTCGGTTCCGGCCGGCCGTTACGCCAAGGCCGCGCTGCAAAACCTGGAAATTTGGGAAAAACTGCGGCCGCATCTTGCCATGGCCGAGAACGTGCGCGCGGCGCTCCGATTCGTATCGCGCGGAGAAGCGCCGCTCGGGATCGTCTATGCCACCGATGCCGCGGCCGATCCCGAGGTGAAGATCGTGGCGACGTTCCCGGCCGATTCGCACCCCCCGATCGTCTATCCGTTCGCCGCGACCGCGGACGGCAACGCGGAGCGCGCACGGAAATACCTGGAATTCCTGCAGGGCCCGTCGGCGCGCGCCGTCTTCGAGAAGCAGGGATTCACCGTTCTTCCCGGCGGGGGCTGAGGTCTCACGTCGGGTCGCCCGCGGGCGACGGCGCGGCGATGCATGACCGCGACCGCGGCTTCGCATTGCCACCCCCTCCGGCCGGGCGGTAAGCTCGGCGCGAGAATGTCGGCACCGCGGTCGTGCACGGCCCGGTCGGCGGCGCGCGCTCCACCGCGCCGGAACGGAGGACACCATGAAAAGGTTCGTTCCCTTGCGGCTGCCGCTTGCCGCCGCAGGCGCGATGCTCGGCGGTGCGGGCCTGCTCGCGTCATTTGTCGCCCTCGGCGAGCGCATTCCCGAAGACCCAAGCCCGGCATCCGCCAGCACCGCGCCGACGGCGCAGCCGCAGATCGAATCCGCTTCCGGTTTCTGCCACGCGTCCTCAACCGCGGCTGCCGGGATGAACTCGATGCTTCGCCTCGCCGCCTCGAGGACCGAGGTGCCGCAGGCGGAAATGCAGGCCGCGACATCGGCCCCGGCGTTCGCCGATACGGATCCGCCCCTGTGGGACGGACTGGGCGCGGTGAGCTACAAGATCACGACATCGAACCCGGCGGCGCAGACCTATTTCGACCAGGGACTGCGCCTGACGTATGCGTTCAATCACGGCGAGGCACAACGCGCCTTTCGCAAGGCGCAGAAGCTCGATCCGGCGTGCGCCATGTGCTTCTGGGGCGAGGCGCTCGTGCTGGGCCCCAACATCAATCTGCCGATGCAGGACGAGGCCGTGGCGCCCGCCTTTGCCGCGGCACAAAAGGCGCGGGCGCTCGCCGCCAAGGCAAGCCCGCGCGAGCAGGCGCTGATTGCGGCGGTCGCGGCGCGCTACGCGGAGGACCCAAAGGCGGACCGCAAGCCGCTGGATGCCGCGTATGCCGGGGCCATGGGCCAAGTCGCCGCGGAATTCCCGGAGGACAACGAAATCGCGGTTCTCTACGCCGAGTCCGTCATGGATCTCAGCCCATGGAACTACTGGCAGCCCGGCGGGCGCGAGCCGAACCCGCAAAGCGTCGCCATCGTGCCCACGTTGGAGCGCGTGCTCGCCAAGGATCCGAACCATCCCGGCGCGATTCACTACTACATTCACGCCGTGGAGGCGTCGGACCGGCCGGAACGCGCCGAGCCCCATGCCGACCGGCTGCGCGGCGCCCTCCCCGGCGCAGGCCACCTCGTGCACATGCCGAGCCACATCTACTATCGGGTCGGCCGGTATCTCGACGCGCTTTCGGACAACAAGACCGCGGTGGCGGTCGATGAAAGATATCTGGCGGCGACCGCCGCGCCGATGGCCGTCTATCGACTGGGCTATTATCCGCACAACGTCCATTTCGTCATTGCCTCGGCGCAAATGGCGGGCGACGGCCCGGTCGTGATCGCCGCGGCAGAGAAGCTGCGCGGCCTCATCCCGGACGAGATCGCGCGCGGCATCGCCATGACGCAGCCGGTGAAGGCCGCGCCGTATTTCGCCCACGCCCAATTCAGCCCGCCCGATACGATCCTGGCGCTGCCCGATCCCGGCGATGCCATCCCTTACGTGAAGGCGATGTGGCATTACGCGCGCGGCATTGCGGATGCGGCCCGCGGGGACTTCGCCGCGGCCGACGCCGAGGCGAACGCGATCGAGGCACTCGAGCGCACGGCGGATTTCGCCTTGCTCAAGACGGCGGGCGTTCCCGCTCAAGACGTGCTGAAGCTCGCGCGAGCCTTGGTGCAGGGCCGCGTGGCCCAGGCGCGCGGCGATACCAAAACGGCAATCGCGCGATTTGAAGAGGCGGCGGCGCTCCAGGATGGGCTCCCCTACATGGAGCCGCCATACTGGTACTATCCGGTGCGCCAATCGCTCGGCGCCGCGCTGGTGCAGGCGGGCCGACTCGATGAGGCGGAGGATCAGTTCCGGCGCGCTCTCAAACGCGCGCCGAACAACGGATGGTCCTATTATGGGCTCTCCGAGCTTTACCGGGCACGCGGCGACGCCGACGCAGCCCGCAAGGCGGAAGCGGAGCTCGCGAAGACCTGGATCGGCGACCGCGCATTGCTGCAATTGCCCAAGCTGTAGCCCGGATGGAGCGAAGCAACCGTGCGGGCTTCGACCGAGGTTCGACGACGCGCCCGTTGGGCTTGACTCAGGCTCCCGCGACAGGGGCCGCTTGCACGCGGGAACCATTCCTCCGTATTGTTGATCTTCGAGCCCCCCGAAGAAACATCCGGAGAATGACGTCATGTCGCAAATCCGAATCGCGCTCATATCGGTAGCGATCGCGGGTACCGTAGCCGCCGGAATGGCCCTGGCGCCGACCGCGTCCATCGCACAACCGACCGGTCAGTCGATGAAAGACAAGGCGAGATCCACCACGGAAGACGCCTCGAAATGGACCCAGAAGCAATGGGACGCCGCCAAGGCGAAATGGGTGAAGCAGAAGGACAAGTGGAACAGCTGCAACAAGCAGGCGGCCGACAAGAAACTAAGCGGCCGCGACAGCTGGTCCGCCAAAGCCGCCGGGCGAACGCCCGGCGGCTTTCGTTCAGTCGACAAAAACCGTAAATCACGATCCGCGGCTAGTAGATGCGCGACATCAGCTCTTCGCGCGAGAACGGGCGAATTATCGCACGCCTCTTGCCGTAGAATCCGCCGCGGCCGTCGTACTCGAATCCAGTCCAGCGGTGCCGGCGCGGCACGGCCGGCCGATCCGCGGGCCCCTCGCCGGCGTAGAGCCGCCGCATGCGCGGCTCGGATGGCGCAACAGGTGGTGCGGGTAGCCCGGGTGGCCCAACGCTGGGCTCCGAATTGTTTCCGACAGCAGCCGCCGCATCCTGCGGAGCGCCGGCGCTCGGCGCCGTGTCGCTCGTGGACCTCGTGTCGAAATTGGGCAGCCTTGCAAGATTGTCGGTGGTGATCAGCCGCCCCGGCGGCGTCGCCTCGCGTGCATCGGCAAGGCAC
>VAZU01000097.1:1730-11405 GCA_005884745.1 Alphaproteobacteria bacterium | reverse complement strand
TCCAGGACAGCGTGAAAGCGAAGATCCCGGCGGAAAGGATGCCCGGCACCGCGATCGGGAAGATGATGTAGACCATGGCTTTCCAGCGCGTGGCGCCGTCGATGCGCGCACATTCCTCGAGTTCGCGCGGGATCGCCTTGAAATAGCCCATCAGCAGCCAGGTGCAGAACGGAATCAGGAAGGTCGGATAGGTGAGGATGAGCGCCCACGGCGTGTCGCCGAGATGATAATTGCGGATGATGTCGGCGAGCGGGATGAACAGCAGCGTCTGCGGCACCAGATAGGTCACGAAGATGCCGGTGCCGAGGCTGCCGGCGAACGGAAATTTCAGGCGCGACAGCGCATAGGCCGCGAGCAGCCCGCAGAACAGCGAGATCGCCGTGGAGGCGAGCGCTATGAACAGCGTGTTGAACATCCAGGTGCCGAACAGCGTCTCGGTGAACAGGTACCTGATGTGGTCCAAAGTGGGATGTGCGGTCCAGAACGGCGTGTAGTTCGGCGCCATCCACGGGCGATACAACTCGGCATCCGGCCGGAAGGTCGTTACCAGCATCCAGTAGAACGGGAACAGCAGCATGAAGACGAAAACGCCGAGCGGAAGGTAGAAATACACCCAGCGTCTCCACTTTGCGCCCTCGATCATGGCTCAATGGATCTCCACGCGCCGGATGTAGAGGAGCTGGACGATCACCACGACCAGCAGTGCCGGGAACATCGCGAGCGAGACGGCGGCGCCCTCGCTCAACAGCCCGGTCCCGACCCCGATCTGATAGGCATAGGTGGCGAACAGGTGCGTGGCATTGGCCGGTCCGCCGCCGGTGAGCACGTACACCAGCTGGAAGTCGGCGAAGGTCTGGATGACCGAGAACAACACCACCACCATGGTCACCGGCAGCAGCAGCGGCCAAGTCACGTGCCAGAAGCGCTGCCACGGCCGGGCGCCGTCGATGGCGGCGGCTTCCTGCAGTTCGGGACTGATGGTCTGCAGCCCGGCAAGCAGGCTGATCGCGTAGAACGGCACCCCGCGCCAGACGTTGACGATGATGATCGAGATCATGGCGAGCTGCGGGTCGCCGAGCCAGTTGATCCGCGAATCGATGATGGCGAGCTTGTAGAGCGTCCAGTTGATGACGCTGAATGTAGGATCGAACATCCACTTCCAGGCGAACGTCGAGAGCACCGTCGGGATGATGAACGGCAGCAGGACGAAGGCCCGGGTCAGCGCCTTGCCTGGAAAATGCCGGTTGAGCAGCAGGGCAAGCCACAGGCCGAGTGCGAGCTTGAAGACGGTGGTTACGGCGGTGTAGAGGAACGTCGCCTCGCGGAAGATGCTGTCGTGCGCGAGCGCGATGAAATTCTGCAGACCGACGAAGGTCCCCGGCACGCCCACCCTGGCGTCGGTCACGGAGAGCAGCACGCCCTTGACGAACGGGTAGGCGATGAACAGCGCGAGCAGGAACGCAGTCGGGAGCAACAGCAGGGCCCCGAGCCAGCGTTCGTCCTCCAATAGCCGCGTCACCGGACCCCGGCGCGGGACCCCCGCGTAAGCTCTTTCGCGGACGGCGTAGCTTATAGCCATCTTGTCTTCCTCTCGGCCCGATCCCGAGCCTTGCCTAGGTCGGGTTCGGTCAGGCGCCGTAGATCTTGATCAGCTCGCCATGGGCCCATTTCACCGCGTCCTCCGGGGGCATGCCTTGCACCGCCTTGGCGTACATGTCGGTGAGGATGTACTTGGTCAACACTTCGGCGGCCTTCCTGCCGGACGGCCCCGCGTACCCGGCGAACCGTCCGGTGCGCGCCGCCGACCTGTACGGCAGCATGATCGGGTCGTCGTTCCACAGCTTGTGCTTCTCCCAGTCGGTGGTCGGGCCGACCGAGAAACCCTTCTGCGTCGTGAACCATCTGTCGAAAACCGGCTTGGAGCTGATCCAGCGAAGAAATTCCTTGGCTCCCTTCTGGTTCTTCGAATAGCCCATCAACATGTTCGAGAACGGCACGTGGAAGCTGAATTGCCCACCCGGACCTTTGGGCAGCGGGGCGTGCAGAATGTCGCCCTTGAGCGGGGTGCCTTTTTCGGTCTGGTACGCATCGGGCTTGCGCAGCGCCTCGATGTAGATCGAGGCGCCGTTGTTGGTGGCGCAGCAGGTCCCCGAGAGAAACGCGCGATTGTTGCTCGAATCGTCCCAAGCCAGGCCGCCTTCGTCGAGAGCGTCCTTCCAGAAACCGACCATGAACTTCACGGATTCGAGCGTCTCCTTGCTGTTCAGCAGCACGGACTTGCCGTCGGCATCGACTTCCTTCGCGCCCCACGACCACAAATAGGGATAGGTGAAGGCCGGCGCGTCGCCGAAGGTGTGGCCGAGCGTCTGTCCGACCGGGCGGCCCATGGCCTTGAGCTTCTTGCCGGCCTCGCGCAGCGCCTCCCAGGTCTCCGGGAACTTGCCGCCGGAATAGCCCACTTCCTCGAACCAGGATTTGCGGTACGCGATCTGGAGGCCGACGATGCTCCAGGGGACCGCGATCCAGCGCTTGCCGTCGTTCGCCACGACTTTCGAGGTTTCGTAGAAGCCGCCCTGCGCCTTGCCCAGCTCCTCGGCGACGTCGGTCACATCGGCCAGACTTTCCCCGTAGAGCTGTGCCCAATTGTTGAGCGCGCAGACGATGTCAGGGCCGGATCCCGACTGGACCGAGGAGGTGATCCGCGCCTGGATGTCGTTGGCGTTGATCGTCTCGATGGTGAGCTTCATGCCCAGCGCCTTCTCGCACTCGGCCACGATCTCTCCCTTGAGCAGCTGGTCGGAAGCGGGCACGAAATCGGCCCAGCGCAGCCAATGGAGGCTCGTCGCCTGGGCATAGGCCGGAGCGCGGCCCGAGGCGAGAATCCCCGCCATGCCCCCAGTGGCAGCGAGCGCCCCGCTGCCGGAGAGCTTCAGGAAACTGCGCCGATCGAAGCGAGCCATGATGTCCTCCCCCTGTGGTCTTTACTTGTTATCAGAGGCGTTTCCTAGCGTAGTGATGAGATCTCGAAACGTGGGTGGAGTGAGGCGACATTACTCCACCCGGAACGTTCTCGCGATGCCCGGTCACGTGTGGATCTTCTTGACCTCCTCGTGCGCCCATTTCACCGCCTCCTCGGCGGGCATGCCCTGCGCCGCCTTGGCGTACATGTCGATGATGATGTACTTGCTCAGCACCTCGGCCGCCTTGCGGTCGGGCGGTCCGGCAAAGCCGGCAAAGCGCGCGTTGCGCGCGGCCGAGCGGTACGGCAGCATGACCGGATCCTTGCCCCACACCGGGTCTTTCTCCCAGACCGTCGTTGCGCCGATCGTATAGCCCTGCTGCGAGTTGAACCATATCTGAAAGACGTCCTTCGAAGTGATCCAGCGCAGGAATTCCTTCGCCGCCTGCTGGTTCTTGGAATATCCCATCAGCATGTTCGACATCGGCAAGTGGTAGCTGTACTGGCCGGCAATACCCTTGGGCAGCGGCGCATGCAGGATGTCCTGCCAGAGCGGCGTGCCCTTCTCGGTCTGATAGGCGTCGGGCTTGCGCTTGGCCTCGATGTAGATCGAGGCGCCGTTCAACGTGGAGCTGATCGTGCCCGAGAGGAACGCGCGGTTATTGTTGGTGTCGTCCCAGGCGAACCCGCCTTCGTCGTGAGCGTCTTTCCAGAACCCGGTCATGAATTTTACCGAGTCGACCGTGGCTTTGCTGTCCAGCACGACGGTCTTGCCGTCCGCTTCCACTTCCTTGCCGCCCCATGACCACAGATAAGGATAGGCATAGGTCGGCGCGTCGCCGAACGTATGGCCGAGCGTTTGGCCGATCGGACGGCCTTTCGCCTTCAGCTTCTTGCCGGCGTCGCGGTATTCCTCCCAGGTTTCCGGAAACTTGTTCAAGCCGATCTCCTCGAACCACGATTTGCGATAGGCGATCTGTGCGCCCACGATGCACCATGGTACCCCGATCCACTTCTTGCCGTCGCTGGCGACCGCCCGCGACACCGTGTAGAAGCCCTCCTGCGCCTTGCCGATCTCCTCGGCCAAGTCGCTGACGTCGACGACGCTCTCGGCATAGAGCTGCGGCCAGTTATTGACCCCGCAGATGACGTCAGGGCCGGAGCCCGACTGGATCGCCGCGGTGGTGCGCGCCTGGATATCGTTGGCGTTGATCGTCTCGAATTTGAGCGTCATACCGAGCGCTTTCTGGCACTCCGGGACGATCTCCTTGCGCATCACCTCGTCGGAGGCCGGCACGAAATCGACCCAGCGCAGCCAGTGCACCGCGGACGACTGCGCAAAGGCCGGCGCCCGGCCGGAGGCGAGAATGGCCGCCATTCCCCCGGTTTTTGCCGCGACCGCGCCGCCGCCGGAAAGTTTCAGGAAATTGCGCCGAGTAAAACGTGCCATGGCATTCCTCCCTAACGTTTTCTGTAGCCGAGATTACCCGAATGCAGGGCTGGGACAACATTAGCCGCTCCGAGCGCATCCTGCCAGGGCAAACCAAATGGCCTCCTCCGCGACCTGGGGACGCTTGGCCCTGGCCTGCCGGCCCCTGCGGCCGATGGGGCCGCATGGCGGCGGTCGCGGACCACGCCACGCGGTAGACGGACGTGCCCGTTCCGCGCCATGATCGCTCGGGACGCCGCTTAGGCATGGGCAAGACCCCGCGGCTGTCCGCAGGGGAGAAGCACGATGCGTTGGAAATGGATGATGCCGGTCGTCGCGGCGGCAAGTCTCGCCGCCACGCCGGCGCTTGCTGCGGAACTCACGGGCACGCTCAAGAAGATCAAGGACACCGGGGCGATCACGCTCGGGCACCGCGAATCCTCGGTGCCGTTCTCCTATTACGACGACAAGCAGCAGGTCGTCGGCTACGCCATCGACCTGTGCTACCGCATCGTCGATGCGGTGAAGAAAGAATTGAAGCTGGACAGCATCGAGGTGAGGCTGAACCCGGTCACCTCGGCGACCCGCATCCCGCTGATGGCGAACGGCACGATCGACCTCGAATGCGGCTCGACCACCAACAATCTCGAGCGGGAGAAGCAGGTCTCGTTCACCATCACGCATTTCGTCACGGCCAATCGCTTCGTGTCGAAGAAGGCCGCCGATCTCAAGACCGTGGACGACCTTAGGAACAAGACGATCGTGTCGACCTCCGGAACGACCAACATCAAGCAGATCACCGAGATCGGCGCACAAAAGAATCTCGGCCTCAATATCCTTGCCGCCAAGGATCATGCCGAGGCGTTCCTGATGGTCGAGACCGATCGGGCGGCCGCCTTCGTGATGGACGACATCCTGCTCTACAGCCTGGTCGCCAGCTCGAAGTCGCCGCAGGATTACGTGATCTCCGCCGATGCGCTGTCGGTCGAGCCCTACGGCATCATGCTGCGCCGCGAGGACCCCGAGTTCAAGAAAGTCGTGGATGGGGCGATGGTGGGCATTTACAAGAGCGGGGAAATCAACGCGATCTACGAAAAGTGGTTCCTGAAACCGATCCCGCCCAGAGGCATCGTCCTCAACCTGCCGATGAGCCCTGCGTTCAAGAAGGTGGTGGCCAGCCCGACCGACAGCGGCGATCCGGCGGTATATTGACGGCCGACTGGGTCCGGAAGCGAGGGAGAGGAATTCGCCGAAACCGCCGGTTTCGGCGAACGAGTTCGTGCGCTGGCTCATGCCGAAGAGCGCATGGACGGCAGCATTATGGTATCCAGGCCGCCGCGGCGCTTAGCGTCGTCGGCCCTCCCTGTCGAACTCCAGGGCCGATCCGCGGATTGGGACCTCATGGTAAACCTGCTTTTTCTCGATTTGCTGGGCGGTGTGGCCCTCCTGCTCTGGGGCCTCCACATGGTTCACAGCGGGGTCGTGCGTGCGTTCGGGTCGGACCTCCGCCACCTCCTCAACGTCGCGCTTCGTAATCGGTTTTCGGCATTCCTGGCCGGCATTCTGGTAACGGCCCTGCTGCAGAGCAGCACCGCGACCGGCCTGATGACCACGTCCTTTGCCGCAGGCGGCCTCGTCGCCCTGGTTCCGGCGCTGGCGATCATGCTGGGCGCGAATGTCGGTACGGCACTCATAGTTCAGGTACTCTCGTTCAACGTCTCCGCTGTCGCACCCGTATTGCTTCTGGTCGGGATCATTGCGTTCAGGCGAGGAGGACGTACTCGCACCAGGGACCTGGGGCGGGTCGCGATCGGCCTCGGCCTGATGCTTTTGGCCTTGCACATTCTCCTCGATACGCTGGCGCCGGCCGAGCAAGCACCGCAAGTTCACGAACTGTTTGCAGTGTTCACGAGTCAGCCGATTGTCTGTGTATTCCTCGCGGCAGTTCTGACGTGGGCGGCACATTCAAGCGTGGCGGTCGTGCTCCTGGTCATGTCGCTTGCATACTCGCACTTCATAAGCCCCGTTGGCGCCTTGGCGCTGGTCCTTGGAGCGAATCTCGGAAGCGCGATAAATCCCGTGCTCGAGGGCAGCAAGAGCGCCGATCCGGCAAGCCGGCGCGTTCCAATCGGCAATCTGTTGAATCGGGTCATAGGCGTAGCCGCAACATTGCCGTTGCTGCCCCAAATCGTTGAAATTTTCGGGCGTTTTCAACTTGACCCGGCGCGGATGACCGCCGAATTTCATCTGGCCTTCAACGTGGCGCTTGCACTGATCTTCATCGGGCTGCTGGATGGAATGGCTTGGCTGCTCATGCGGATTCTACCGGAACAGAAAAAACCCGCCGATCCGGCGGCCCCGTTGTATCTCGATGAAACCGCTATCGACACTCCCTCCGTCGCTCTTGCCTGTGCGGCACGAGAGACCCTGCATATGGGTGACATCGTGGAAACCATGCTGCGAGACTCGATCACTGCAGTGATGGCCGATGATCGAAAGCTCGTGGCCCAATTGTCGCGAATGGACAACATCGTGGATCGTCTCGATGAGGCCATTAAGTTCTACGTGACCAAAATCACTCGAGAGAGCCTGGACGATCGCGATGGGCGACGCGCGATGGAGATCATTTCGTTTACCATCAATCTTGAGCACATCGGCGATATCATAGACAAGAATTTGATGGAGCTAGCCGCCAAGAAGATCAAGCACCGATATCAATTTTCAAAAGAGGGCGCGGCCGAGCTCGTGGCCTTCCATCAGCGGACACTCGACAATCTGAAGCTCGCGTTCGGGGTGTTCATGTCCGGGGATATCAAAGTAGCGCGGAAGCTGCTGGCGGAAAAAGCCGCATTGCGGGAGGCCGAACTGAGTGCTGCGGAAAACCATCTGGCTCGCCTGCGGGAGGGGCGCCCCGAAAGCATCGAAACAAGCTCTTTGCACCTGGACATACTTCGTGATCTCAAGCGTATTCATTCTCACATCTGTTCGGTGGCATATCCCGTTTTGGAAACAGCCGGGGAACTCGAGCCGAGTCGGCTCAAAAGGACTGACGATGTACTTGCCCTTCCCAACACGCTGTCGGTCAGGCAGAGCAGTCAACCCCCGACTGAACAGGCTTCGTAAACCGCAGCGCAGCAGCGGCGCTGCTGATCGCGGACGGGCATTTTCCGGGCCCAGGGGAATAGGTGCCGGTTCA
Source organism: Alphaproteobacteria bacterium (assembly GCA_005884745.1). Lineage (GTDB taxonomy): Bacteria > Pseudomonadota > Alphaproteobacteria > Rhizobiales > Xanthobacteraceae > AP-16. The sequence goes on along the minus strand of VAZU01000097.1, from coordinate 3,821 downwards.
GCGGTGCGGCCGTGCGTGCCGCATTGCGGCCCGGACCGGCGTCGAGAAATCGCGGACTTGGCATGAACTACCATTGGAACTGGGGCATCTTCTGGCAGATTTCCCCGGACGCGTCGCACACCTACCTGCAGACTCTCTTGCTCGGGACCGCATGGACGCTGGCCACCGCGCTCGCGGCCTGGGTGCTGGCGCTGACGTTCGGATCGCTCGTCGGCGTGATACGCACGACCCCGCACCCTTGGCTCGTGCGCGTCGGCAATGCCTATGTCGAGCTGTTCCGCAACGTCCCGCTGCTGGTGCAGATGTTCCTGTGGTATTTCGTGCTGCCCGAGCTCTCGGCACCTGGCTCAAGCAGCTGCCCGATGCCTCGTTCTACACCGCCGTCGTCGCGCTCGGCTTCTACACCTCCGCGCGCGTCGCCGAACAGGTGCGCGCCGGCATCACCAGCCTGGCGAGCGGCCAGCGCTTGGCCGCGCTCGCGCTCGGCCTCACCCTGCCGCAGGCCTATCGCTACGTGCTGTTGCCGATGGCCTACCGCATCGTGCTGCCGCCGCTGACCTCGGAATTCCTCAACGTCATCAAGAACAGCGCCGTCGCGCTCACCATCGGCCTCATGGAGCTCACCGCGCGGGCGCGATCGATGCAGGAATTCTCGTTCCAGGTGTTCGAGGCGTTCACCGCGGCCACCTTCATCTATATCGCAATTAACATCGTGGTGACCTACGCCATGCGCCGCACCGAGCGCCGGGTGGCGGTGCCGGGTTATATCGGCATGGCGCCCCCCGCCACGGCGGAGTGAGCGGCATGTTCAGCAATTTCGATTTCGACATCATCGTGCGCTCGCTGCCGTACCTGTTCTACGACGGCATGACGTTCACGCTGACCCTCACCGCGCTGGCGACGCTCGGCGGCATCGTGTTCGGCACGGCGCTGGCGCTGATGCGGCTCTCGGGGCTTGCGCCGCTCTCGATTCTGGCCGCGGGCTACGTGAACCTGATGCGTTCGGTGCCGTGCTGATGATCTTCTGGTTCTATTTCCTCGTGCCCTATCTCGGCCAATGGCTCACCGCCTCGTCCCAGCCGATCCGGGTCGGTCCGTTCACCTCCTCGCTCGTCACCTTCATGGTGTTCGAAGCCGCGTATTTCTGCGAGATCATGCGGGCCGGGATCCAATCGATCCCCCGCGGCCAGGTCTGGGCCGCGCAGGCCCTCGGCATGCGATACCCGACCACGATGCTCTACATCGTTCTGCCGCAGGCGTTCCGCAACATGGTCCCCGTGCTGCTGACGCAGACCATCATCCTGTTCCAGGACACCTCCTTGGTCTACGTGCTCTCCATCACGGATTTCCTGGGCGCGGCCTCGAAGATCGCACAGCGCGACGGGCGGCTGGTCGAAATGTATCTGTTCGCGGCGCTGGTCTATTTTGCGATCTCGCTCGCCGCCTCGCATTGCGTGCGCCTGCTGCAGCGGCGCGTCGCCATCGTATCTGAGCAAATGGTACGGCACGGTCCAGGTGCTCAAGGGCTGCTCGACCGAGGTCGCCAAAGGCGAGGTCGTGGTGGTGTGCGGCCCTTCCGGATCCGGCAAGTCGACGCTGATCAAATGCGTGAACGGCGTCGAGCCGTTCGAACTAGGCGAGATCATCGTCGACGGAATCTCGGTCGGCGACCGCAGAACCGACTTGCCCAGACTCAGGGCCCGGATCGGCATGGTGTTCCAGCATTTCGAGCTGTTCCCGCACCTGACCGTGATCCGCAATCTCACGCTGGCGCAGAGCAAGGTTCTCGGTCGCAGCCGGCAAGCCAGCCTCACGAACGGCATGCGCCTGCTCGATCGCGTGGGCTTGCGCGAGCACGCGCACAAATTTCCGGGCCAGCTCTCCGGCGGGCAGCAGCAGCGGGTGGCGATCGCGCGCGCGCTGGCGATGGATCCGATCGCCATGCTGTTCGACGAGCCGACCTCGGCGCTCGACCCGGAGATGATCAAGGAGGTGCTCGACGTCATGGTGGCGCTGGCGCAGGACGGCATGACCATGATCGTCGTCACCCATGAGATGGGGTTCGCCCGCCAGGTCGCCCGGCGCGTCGTC
>VAZU01000097.1:0-1635 GCA_005884745.1 Alphaproteobacteria bacterium | reverse complement strand
CAGTCTCGCCGCGGATCCAGTTCTCGAGCAACATGCGAAGCGCCGCCACGAAGGCGAGCGGCTGATCGAGCATCACATGGTGCTGCGCCTCGGGCACTTCGACGATCGGCGCCAGCGGCCCCATCAGCTGCGACATGTAGGCGGCGGTCTTGCGCGAGACGAGCGCGCTGCGCTCGCCGAAGATCAGGGCGGCGCGACAGCGCACCGCCTGCAGATATTCGCGAAGCGGCTCGCCGAAACGCCGCGCCCCCATCGCCGCCCCGTCGAACTTCCAGGTCCAGCCGCCCTCGACGGGCATCAGCGAATGCCGGGCGATGAACTCGACGATGAAATCGTTCTCGCAGGCCTGCGGCGGCATCAAGCGAAAGCGCGCCAAGGCGGCATCGAAGCTCGGATAGATTTTCTTGTTGCCCCAATTGGGCGGCGAGAGCGGCCGGCTTACCTCCTCTTCGGGCGAGCGGATGGGGGAATCGACGATCACCGAGTTCCTGGCCGAATTGCGAGGCCAGCTTCATCGTCATGAACCCGCCGAAGCTGTGGCCGATGACGAAGGGGCGTTGCCCGAGGCCGGCATCCGCGATCACCGCGCGCATCTCTGCGGCGCGGATATCCGAACCATAGCTCTGGCGCCGGCCGCTGTCCCCCATGCCCGACAAGTCGATCGCCGCCACTCGAAAATAGCGGGTGAAATACGGCGCGATGAAGCTCCACCAATTGGCGTGCGCACCGCCGCCGTGGACGAACAGCAGCCCGCGCCCGATGGCGGTCGTCGGTTCAGCAGGCCAGAACAGATAATGGATCGGGCAGTCCTCCACGACGACATGCCGCGATTGCCTCGGCCGAGAGAGGGCCCATCGGAACCATTCGGGGGCGGACGCGCGAACTTCGAGATCACGCAATGGGATCGATGCATCGCTCAAGAGAAGCTCCAGTCACTCGGCATTCCGGTTAGCGATATCGCGGTTGTTGTACGCGATGCGGTGGAGACAGTTTCCACCTCTCCCCGCTGGGGAGAGGTCGGTCCTCGCCTGTGGCGAGGACCGGGTGAGGGGGTTACGAAGTTTGCGAAATCTTCGATCGTGTCCCCCTCACCCTGTCCCTCTCCCCAACGGGGAGAGGGAACCTGCACTCGCAGACGCCGTTCGCCGGAAGGCGGCCATATGGCCTCCGAAATTAGCAAACTGTTATCGCATCTCGTTGGCGATGCGAACCAGCGTGGACGCAATCTGCCAGCTTGCCTTCACGGATCCCTGGAGGCTGCCCGCGACCTTCGAGGCGCCGCCGGCGCGATTGCGGTGGCGCACCGGGAGCTCGAGAATCCGCAGTCCGGCGCGAGCCGCCCGCATCTGCATTTCCAGATTCCACCCGTAGGTTTTTTCCCGCATGCCGAGCCGTTCCAGCACATCGCGGCGGATCGCCCGCAGCGGGCACATGTCGGTATAGCGCACGCTGTAGAGCGCGCGCATGAACAGACCGGCGATACGCCCGGCGATGAGCTGGTGCATGCCCATGCTGCCCTTCTCGCGCACGCCCCGGGTGCGGGAGCCGATGACGAAATCCTGCTCGCCGGCGAGGATCGGAGCGACCAGTCGGGGAATTTCGGCGGGGTCGTCGCTGCCGTCGCCGTCGATGAAG
>VAZU01000113.1 GCA_005884745.1 Alphaproteobacteria bacterium | reverse complement strand
CTGGCTCAACACGCTCAATTACATCGATTTCCTGCGCGAAATCGGCCGGCATTTCTCGGTCAACCGCATGCTCAGCTTCGAGTCGATCAAGCTGCGGCTCGACCGCCAGCAGGAGCTGTCGTTCCTGGAATTCAACTACATGATCCTGCAGGCCTACGACTTCGTCGAGCTCTACCGGAGACACGGCTGCGTGCTGCAGATGGGCGGCTCCGATCAATGGGGCAACATCGTCAACGGCATCGAGCTCGGCCGGCGCATGCTCAACGCGCAGCTGTTCGCGCTCACCTCGCCGCTCATCACCACGAGCTCGGGCGCCAAGATGGGCAAGACCGCCACCGGCGCGGTCTGGCTCAACCCCGACTTGGTCAGCCCCTACGATTACTGGCAATTCTGGCGCAACACCGAGGACGCCGACGTCGGCCGTTTCCTGAAGCTCTTCACGATTCTTCCAGTCGACGAGGCCGAGCGGCTCGCCTCGCTCCAAGGCCAGGAGATCAACGAAGCCAAGAAGGTGCTGGCGAGCGAAGCGACCGCCATGGTTCACGGGCGCACTGCGGCCGAGGCGGCGGCCAAAACCGCCCGGACCACGTTCGAGGAAGGCGGGCTCGCCACCACGCTGCCGACCGTCGAGATTCCGGCTGCGGAATTGGCGGCGGGCATCCCGCTTCCGGCCGCGTTCGTGACGGCCGGCCTCGTGCGGTCGACCAGCGAGGCACGCCGCCAGATCAAGGGCGGCGGGCTGAGGATCAACGATATCGCCGTCGAGGACGAGCGCGCGGTGCTGACGAGCCGCGCGCTCACCGCCGAAGGCGTGATCAAACTCTCGCTCGGCAGGAAGCGGCACGTGCTGTTGAAGCCGGTGTAAGAAGCGGGCCATAGCCGGGATGGAGCGCCGCGGAGCGGGTGCGCAATCCGGGGACCCGCATTCCGCCCTGCTCCCTTGCGGGCGACCTAAGTTCACCGCGTCGGGAAGTCCTGCGGGCCGGCGGTTTCGGCCGGGGCGCCGCGGAACTCGAACAGCTTGCGCAGGAAGCCGGGCGCCACCGCCGACATCGGGTTGACCCGCAGAATGGGCGCATGCGGCGGGCCCACGACCTCGTAGGTCACGCCCAAAAGCCCCTCGTTCTGCCCGCCCAGCAATGGACCCACGAACGGCAGCCGGCCGAACATGTTGTTGAGCCCATAGGCCGGAATGAAGGTGCCGCGCACCCTGACGTCGTCGCGCCCGTAATCGAGCTGTCCCTCCATGGTCGCCCCGATCGTCGGTCCCCAGACCACGCCATCGCGCAGCGTAAGCTTGCCCGGCGCACGGGTGAAATCGACGCGAAACCGTGAGAAGGCCACGCCGTGAGTGACGGGGACGCGCGCATCGCTCATCGGTTCGGCGGCGGCCATCCGCTCCAGCGCCGGCTCGCCGCGAACGACGAAATCGCGCACGTTCAAGATGCCGTCGCGAGGCTCCTGGTCGGCGGCGGGCGGGTCCATCGCAACCCACATCTGCCCGCCGGAGATCCGCGGATAGGTGTCGGTGAATCGGAATAGCGCGCCGGCGTCATTGGTTTCGAAATAAACTACGTTGCGGCCGTTGGCATAGCCGCGCAGGTCGCCGATCAGCGTCGCATCCTGGCCGAGCTTGGCGTTGAGCGCGAAGCTGCGGATTTGGCCGGCGCGCCGGGAGAGGCGCAAGTCGAGACCGCGCAGGGCTTCGCCGTTGAACCCGGCCATCGCCCCGACTTTCACGTCGAGATCGAGATCGTGCGCGGCGCTCTTGGGCTGTTCGGAGCTCGGCCCCGACATGGCGCCCTTGACGAGCCCGCGTCCGTCGTAGACGTCGCCACGCATCACCACCTTGAGCACGCCATCGGGCGTGCGCTCGACCCGGAGCGAGGCCTTGTCGCCATCGGAGGGGGCATAGACCGGGAAACTGGCCAGCGTGACCCCTCCCTCGCTGTCGAGTTCGACCGTCCCCTTCACCGAGGTTCCGGGTGCATCGATGACGAGGTCCTCCAGCCGGGTCGCGCGAGGCTTCTCCAGCAGCACGAAGCTCGCGCGGCCCGGCTTGCCGTTGGGCTTGGTCCAGCCCGGCAGGAGCTCGGCGATCTTCGCCTGGGTGAGATCCGCTTCGATGTTCAAGCGGGTGTCGTGGTCGCCGGAACCGATCTTGCCGCTGAGCTTGACCGCGATCGGCCCCGAGATGGCACCGTTCGACTCGAATCCGAGACGGCCGCGCGCGGCATCGTCGAGCGTGGCCTGGGCCCGCACGTCCGCGGTGCCGCCCGAGGTGCGGTAATCGACGCTCGCGGGCGTGCCGCCGATCCGCATATCGCCTTTGATCTGAATGGCTTGCGGATTGGCGCTGAGGTGAAGGGCGGCGGCCTCCACCTTCTGGTTCCGGACCAGCCGCTCGGCGGAAAAATTGGAGAAATCCGCTTCGACCCCGTAGCTGACGGCGGCTCTGGTGATATTTTTCGTGACCGGAAGCCCGACCGTCACGTTGGCGACCAGCGAGCCGCGGCTCGTGGCCGGATCGAGTTGCAGGTCGCAGGCCTCGCGCAACGGGTCCAAGCCGACAAGCTCGGCGGCGGCATCGACCGGCGCATCGACGTGGAAGCGCAAACGGGCGGGCGGCGCCTTGGGAAAAGTATCCGGCACCTCGAACAGGACGCCGGCGACATTGAGCTTCCTCCCGGAAGGCAGGTCGGCTACGCCCCGGCCGATGTTCACCTTGGCATTGCGGCCGATGATGTTGAGGGCGAGATCGGCATCGCGAATGACCGGCAGGGTTTCGACCGGCCGCAATGCGACCCCGGTCGAGACGAGCTCGACCGACAACCCATCATCCGGCACCGGCGGCCCGGAGGCCTTCAGCGTCGGCAAGGGGGCGTTGACGGCAATGGTGAAGCGCTCGACCGTCCCGCTCTGGATGTGTTCGATGACCCAGGCGCGCACCTTGGAGGCGACGAACACCGGCCAGATTCGCTTGGCGGCCGACGCCGACATCCGCGTGCCCGCCATGCCGGCGGTCAGGCGAGGCTCGGCTCCGGAATAATCGAGCGCACCCGAGAACGCCACGCCTGCGGCCATTCCGCTGAGGTCGCCCTGGTCGAGCTCCAGACGCCGTTTCGCCGTATCGAGCCGGCCACGCAGGAGAACGCGATCGAGCACGAGCGGGGGTTCGCGCGAGCGGTCGGCAGAAGCCAACATGACCAAGCCCCGCGTGACCGCAAATCCCCAGCTCTCGCCGCTCTGCCGCGGCGCGCTGAGCAGGCCAAAGAGGGTGACGCGATTGGCGCCGGCAAGCAGCTCGATCGGAACGCTGAGTTGGCGCTTTGCGGCATCCCAACGCAGCTCGATACGCCCTTCATCGACGAGAATGCGATCGTCGGGATCATCCGGATTGCCGACGTAGCCGGCCCCGAGCAGAATCCGGCCGTCCATCGACTGCGGCACGCCGTCTTCGGCGATTTCAGCGCGCAGAATCGCAGAGATGGGCATATCTGCCTCGGCCGCACCGGCGTCGACGCGCAGCGCCAGCAGGAGATCCTTGGGCGAGAGGTCGCGCAGAACCGCTTCGATCGCGCGGCGTCCCTGTCCGCGCGGCGTCACGGTAGCGGTCATCGACCACGGACCGTCGGTGCCGCGCGAGTTGACGGCGAAGGACACGCCCCCCTCCTTGGGCCGCGTGAGGCTCAGGTTGATGTCGGCAAAGGACCACCGCTTCCCGGTCCGCGTATCGTCGACGACGAGGCTGCCGTTCTTCACGCCGATCTCGGTCAAGTCGCCGCCGTCGGGCCCCAGTACATCGAGCGCGTCGAGCCAGCCGAGCAGCGTCGTCCAAACGTCGGGAGCATTCTGTGCCGCCGCCGCACCGGTCCCGGCGAGCGCCGGCGTTTTCGGCGGCGCGCCCGCCGCAGTTTTGGGCTTGGCTCTCGCCGCGGCGGCAGGAGGCGCGGCAAGGCCCTTCGGAGGGTCGCCCGCCGCCGCAAGGAGCGGCGTCCTCGCGATCGGGCGCTTGTCCGCACCGGCAAAAATCGTGAGCTGGCCGTCGCGCTCGACTCGCACCGCCATCGCGGCGCCGATCAGGCTGAGGCGCTTGGCTTGCAAATGCCCGGTCAGCAAACCGAGGCTCGAAATTCCGACCTCGGCCTTGGGGGCGGACGCCACCACCGTGCCGTCGGGATCGCGCACGACGATGTCGCGCAGTCGCAGCGCGGCACGGCCATCCTCGGTGCGCTCGAGCTGCGTGCCGCCGACCTCGATGCGATGACCTCCGCCCAGCCGCTCCTCGACCGCCGCGGTCAGCCAGGGCGTGACGATGTCGACGGAGAGAGGACCGCTGCCGAGCCGCCACCACAAGGCCCCGACGGCAATTCCAACCAGGCCCGTCACCACCCCGGCGCCGATCGCAAGCCTGCGCATGCGCGGCCGGCGGCGGGAGCGGGGGGAGCGGGGGGCGAATGCGGCGGCTTTCCGGGCGTGCTTGCCTTTCAGGCGGCCACGGCGCGCGGCGCGCGCGCCGATCGCGCGCCAATGCAGATGCAGGCCCGCCCACACCCGGTAGAGCGCCGCAAGCCCTGCGTTGAGATGCGCGTTTGCCATGCCCCGATCGGGCGTCCCCTCGCCGCAGCCGCGGCCCCCGTCCGAGCCGCAAGGTTCTTCCCTGGGCCGGGATCGCCGCCTTTGATCACGGCTTCGTCCTGCCGATGCGGCCCCAAGTATGCCGATGCGGCCCTAAGTAATATTGTGCTCCCAGATTGATCCCGTGAAAACGACGAAAGGAAGGCATTGCCGACAGGGTCGGCAAAGCCTTCACGGCTGCGATCGGCAGGAAGGCCCCGTGCTCCCGCCGATCTCGCCCCGCCGTTCGTATGGTGGGTGCTTACTCCATTGCTTTGAATTTGCGGAAAATTAACTACGCCGCGCTGAAATTGCGCCGTTGGCGTCGGTCCGCGGATCGGCGCGGGAGCGCCGATGTCCCGATCCTCGCATCCCGGTTACGGGAATTACTATGGCCACAGCCATCGGCACCCCGACGCAGCGCCGCCGGCGCGTCGCCCTGCGCCCGGCGCATTCACCTTCGGTCACGCCGGACGCCAGATCCGATTCGGCCCCATCGCGTTCTGGAGCATTCTCGGCAGCCTGGTGATCATGGCGGGCTGTTCGCTCGTGACCGCAACCTATTTCGCCTTTCGCGAGGACGTGCTGGCGAGACTGATCGCCCGCCAAGCGCACGTGCAATACGCCTATGAGGACCGCATCGCCGACCTGAGAACGCAGGTCGATCGGCTCGCGAGCCGCCAGCTGCTCGACCAGGAGCAGTTCGAGCAGAAGCTCGAAAGCCTGGTCCGCCGCCAGTCGGTGCTCGAATCGCGGGCCGCAACGCTGTCCTCGCTGCCGGACCCGATCGCAACCGGATCGATCAAGCCGCAGCGCGCGGGCATCGCCGCAGAGCGCTTTCCTGCGGTTGCGCCCAAGCCGGCCCCGATCAGCGACACGTTGATCCTGCTGCCGCCCATCGAGCGCGAGGCGCAACTCGAATCACTGCCCGCGCCCGCCATCGCAAGCGGCCTCGGCGCCAAGGCGAAAGCCGCGGGGATCGAAGCGGCCCTGGCGCGACTGGAGATTTCGCTCAATCGCGTCGAAACGCGCCAGAGCGCCACCCTCAATGCCATCGAGGAAAGCTATGATGCCAAGGCGCGGCGCATGCGCGGCGTGCTCACCGACCTCGGCATCGACGCCGGCAGTCAACCGAAACCTCCGGCTGTGGGGGGCCCGTTCGTGCCGGCGAAGCTTGCCGGGGCGAACGCGTTCGAACGCCAGTTCTATCGCGTGCAGCTGGCCCGAACCCAGGTCGACGCGCTCGCGCGCACGCTCGTTGCCGTGCCGGTCCGCAAGCCGATCCCCGGCGAGGTCGACATGACCTCGGGATTCGGGGTCCGCGTCGATCCCTTCCTGCACGGCGCGGCCATGCACACCGGCATCGATCTGCGCGGGGAGGAAGGCGAGCCGGTGCGCGCTACCGCCGCCGGGACCGTGACCCATGCCGGCTGGAACGGCGGTTACGGCAAGATGGTCGAGATCGACCACGGCAACGGACTGGCGACCCGCTACGCGCATCTCTCCGCGGTCGAGGTCCGTGTCGGCGACAAGGTGCGGATCGGGCAGACCGTAGGCCTGCTCGGATCGACCGGACGCTCGACCGGCCCGCACCTGCATTACGAGACGCGGGTCGACGGCGAAGCGGTCGACCCGCAGAAATTCCTGCGCGCGGGGCTAAGGTTGGGCAGCGCGCTATAGGGATACGGCGCTTGGGTCGGCCGCGTGGCGGCGCTGGCGGGGTCCCCATCGCGCATGCGCGCGATGGGGACCCCGGCGCCGCTCCATCCGGGCTACAGGAATCGGGTGGTTCGAAATCGCTGGTTCTCCATATTGGGCGTGAGCCAACATAGGGAGCCACGTCATGACATTCCGGATTACCGGCTTGCCGGCCGAGCGCTTCGCCCATCTGTTCGCACTCTCCGACGCGGAGCTGGCCGCGCAGGACGCCGTGCGCCGGATCGCCGACGGGCGCACCCCCGGTTACCCATGCCGCGTGAGCCTCACGGATTCCCGACCGGGCGATGAGCTCCTGCTCGTGAACTACGAGCATCATTCCGTCGCGTCGCCCTATCGCATGCGTTTTGCCATCTACGTGCGCGAGGGCGAGGAGACCTATGACGAGGTGGGTGAGATACCGGAACAGCTGCGCATCCGTTCGCTGGCGGTGCGCGCGTTCGACGCCGACGCGATGATGGTCGGTTGCGAGCTCGTGGACGGACGCGATCTCGAAGCGGCGATCGAGCGGCAATTGGCCGAGCCTCGCGCCGCTTACCTGCACGTGCATTTCGCCGCGGCCGGGTGCTATGCCGCACGGGTCGAGCGCGCGTGAGGTCCCATCACACCTTGATCTTCTCCTGCTCCACCACGCGCTGGACGGCGGGGCGCTCGAGCATCCGGTCCTTCAACGCCGTGTAGTTCTTGAGCTCCCGTACCGGCAGCTCGCGGCGGAGACCCCAGGTGTAGAAGACGAAGCCGTACGGATCGAGCACGGAATATTTTTCCGAAAACCATTCCCGGCCCGCCAGCATGCGGTCGACCTGCTGCAGATAGCCGTGGAAAGCCTTGAGCCCGGTCTCTTTCAGCGTGGGAAAGGCGGACGGATCGGCCGCATAGCGCTCGGGCCGGCCGACATGGGCGTGCGCGGGATGCACGCTCCCCGCAAAGAAGCCGATCAGCGAGAGCGCCTTGGCCTCGGCGATCGGATCGTTCGGCCACAGCCCGAAGCGTTTGCCCAGATACGGCAGAATCGCGGTGTTCTCGGCCAAAGGCTCGCCA
>VAZU01000112.1:15443-20352 GCA_005884745.1 Alphaproteobacteria bacterium | reverse complement strand
GGCCGATGCACGGCAAGGGCGCGCTCGCCGGACCGGCGCTCACGGTGAAAACCCGGCCCGGCGACAATCTGATGGTGCACAAGGCGCTCGATCTCGCCGAGCCGGGCGACGTGATCGTCGTCGACGCCGGCGGCGATCTCACCAGCGCCATCATCGGTGAGCTGATGGTGGCGCATGCGAGGAAACGTGGCGTCGCCGGCTGCGTCATCGACGGCGCGATCCGGGATTCCGCCGCGATCGCCGCGTACCAGCGCTCGAAATGCTCGAGCTTGGGCCGCTGCGGCACCAGCTGCCGGAAGCGATAGGCCATGATGCCGACCGGAATGTCGCCCATCGAGAATGCCGCGCCGGCGGCGTAAGGCTCTTTCGCGAGCGCGGCGTCGAAGATCTTCATCGCCTCGGTGGTCTTGGCCTGCGAGGTGGCGATTGCCGCCTGGTCGCGCTGCTCCGGCGGCGTGCGGATCAGGCCCCAGAATGCGCCGGAGATGGCGGGCCCGACCACGGAGAGCTGCCAGTCCATCCACTGGCTGGCGAGCGCGCGCGACTTCCAGTCGGCCGGCTCGAGCTTTCCCGCGCCGTAGCGCGCGGCGAGATAGCGAACGATGCTGTTGGATTCCCACAGCGTGAGATCGCCGTCCTGCAACGTGGGCACCAAGCCATTGGGATTGAGCGCGAGATAGGCCGGCTCCTTATTGCCGCCGAATTTCCCGCCGATGTCGACGCGCTCGTGCTCGAGCCCGAGCTCACCGATCGCCCACATCACCTTTTGCACGTTGGACGAGGTGTTGCGCCCCCAAATTTTCAGCATCCATTCCTCCCCTTTTGTTCCGTAAGCGCGTGCTTTTCCGGCGGCGTAAGAACCAACGCGGATCGTGCCGCCAGCGTCGATTGAAAACAGCTAATCCGATCGCGCCACGGCTTGGATGCGGCGCTCCTCGATGCCGACTTGGCGCGCCGTGGCCACGATCGAGGCCTAGATATCATCGGTCAGCGGCACACCGCTCGCTAGTCGCTCCGCCCGTAGGCGCTGCTAGGGCTCGCCGGGGCTGAGCACCTCGCCGCCGCGTTGCACGGGGCGCGAGCTCTTGACCGCGGCGACATAGCGCGCGACCTCGGCGGAAAACGCCGCCTCCGGATCCATGCGCTTGGGGTCGACATAGAACGACAGCATGCCGTTGGCGAACGGCCGCCCCTCGCGGGTCGCGCCGTTGCCGCTGAGCGCGCCGCCCAGCAGCTCGCAGATCAGCGCCAGCCCGGAACCCTTGTGCTCGCCGAAGGCGCGGATCGCGCCCTCGCCTGTGCCGTAGTCGCGCGGCCCGCCCGGCTCGTAATCGCCATAGAGCAGATGCGGATCGCCGCTCACGGAGCCATCCGGACCCACCAGGGCGTCGGAAGGCAGCTTCTTGCCGCCGCGGCTTGCGACCAGGACCTTGCCTTCGGCGACGACCGATGTTGCGAAATCGAGAATGACCGGCTCGGCGTCGGAGCGCGGAATGCCGACGCAGAACGGGGCGGTCGAGAACCGGCGATCGACCCCGCCGAACGGCGCCACCAGCACGCTTCCCGCCGCATTGACGAAATGGATCGAGACAAGGCCCGCTTCCGCGGCCATAGCTGCCCAATCGCCGACGCGTCCGACATGCCCGGCATTGCGCAGCGCAACCGCGGCAAGCCCGTGCTGCCGGCACTTTTCGATTCCGAGCTCGACCGCCTGCGGCGCGACCGTCTGGCCGAATCCATAGCAGCCGTCGACCACGGCCAGCGCCGGCGTGTCGATGAGGACCGCGATCTTTTGGTCCGCGACCACGCGCCCTTCGGATTTCATCTGCACATAGCGCGGGACACGGACCACGCCGTGGCTGTCGTGGCCGGTGAGGTTGGCCGCGACCAGATATTTGGCGATGCGGCGCCCCTCCTCGGCCGAGCAGCCGGATTTGACGAAGATCTCGGAGATGAACTCCTGGAGCACGCTCGCTTGCAACGTGACCATCGATTTCGATCCGTGTTGAGATTGCAGGTTTGGAAGCGTCGTTCGGACCAGCCATTTGCGGAGCACGAGGGAATTGCAGGGAAGTTGCCGTCCAAGTCAACCGGGCGACGGCGACGCGGCCGAGCGCGCCGGTTGCGATATGGTTTCCCTTTCGCCGTCACATTGGTAGCGTGCGGCGGCAGGAAGCAGAAGCCTTCGCGTTCGCTCGAGCAAGCGCGAAGCAATCGCACCCGGCCTTGCAGGCGGCCGGCTGCCGGAAAGGGAACGTCGAGGTGAGACCATGTCGCAAGTGTTGAAATCGATTGCCGCCGCTGCGGCGATCGCGTTGCTGCCGTGTCTCGCGCAGGCGCAGATTTCCGACAATGTGGTGAAGATCGGGGTGCTGACCGATCTTTCCGGACCGGCGTCCGATGCCACCGGCCAGGGCTCGGTGGCGGCGGCGCAGATGGCGGTCGAGGATTTCGGCGGCAAGGTCGCCGGCGTTCCGGTCGAAGTGATCTCCGCCAATCACCAGCTCAAGCCCGACATCGGCTCCGAGATCGCGACGCGCTGGTACGACATCGAGAAGGTCGACCTGATCCTCGACGTGCCGGTCTCGGCGGTCGGCCTCGCGGTGCAGGAGGTCGCGCGCAAGAAGCAGAAGCTGTTCATCACCCACTCGACCGGTACCGCGGATTTCACCGGGAAATTCTGCTCGCCTTACGGCATGCAATGGGTGTTCGACACCCATGCGCTGGCGACCGGCACGGCGCGCGACGTGGTCAAGCGCGGCGGCGACAGCTGGTTCTTCGTGACCGCGGATTACGCGTTCGGGCACTCGCTCGAGCGCGATGCTTCGCGGGTGGTGCAGGAGAACGGCGGCAAGGTGCTGGGCTCGGTGCGGCATCCCTTCGCCTCGCAAGATCTTTCCTCCTTCATCGTTCAGGCGCAGGCCTCGCGCGCGAAGATCATCGGGCTCGCCAGCGGTCCGCCCGACAACATCAACGCCATCAAGCTCGGCGGCGAGTTCGGCGTCTTCGCCGGGGGCCAGCAGATGGCCGGCTTGCTCATCCTCATCACCGACGTGCATGCGCTCGGGTTGAAAGCGGCGCAGGGACTATTGCTCACGACCTCGTTCTATTGGGACATGGACGACCAGACCCGCGCCTGGGCGAAGCGCTTCTTCGCCAGGCTCAACAAGATGCCGACGATGTGGCAGGCCGGCGTGTATTCCTCGGTCCTGGGCGACCGGGACCGACGAAGCGCTCAAGGTCGCGGCGCAGATGCGGAAAAACCCGGTGGAAGATTTCTTTTCCCGACACGGCAGGCTGCGCGAGGACGGCCTGATGGTGCACGATCTTTACCTGATGCAGGTCAAGAAGCCGGAAGAATCCAAGCAGACCTGGGACTACTATCAGGTGCTCGCGACCATTCCGGGCGAGCAGGCGTTTCCGCCACCCCACCCGGCCTGCGCACTGAACAAGAAATGAGCACTCGGCGCTCTTCGTAGCCCGCATGGAGCGAAGCGGAATGCGGGAACGACCATCCCGGATTTCGCTGCGCTTCATCCGGGCTACGCGGTTCGCAGACTCCCGCGGGCAAATTTGATGGGCGACACGATCTCCCCGGAAACCCCCGCCTCGCTCCGCGCGGCTGCGCTCGCGTTCGACTTGCGAAAGCTCGATCGCCGATTCCTGGAAGATCCCTATCCAATCTATCGTCCGCTGCGCGAGCACGATCCGGTTCATCGCATGTGCTGGAGCTCGGACAAGAAGATCGATTTCCGGCCGAATTTTGCCGACAGCCTGCTCTACGAGCACCACACCACCAGCCTCGTCTTCAACGATCCGCCCTATCACACCCGCGTGCGCAAGCTGCTTGCGCCCGCGTTCACGCCGCGCGCGCTCAAAGCCTTGCAGCCGCGGATCGAGGCGCTGGTCGATCGCCTGCTCGACCGGGCGGCCGAGCGCAGGCGTTTCGATCTCATCGACGACTTCGCCGCCGCGATCCCGGTGCAGCTGATCGGCGACATGCTCGGCGTGCCGTCGGACGAGCGCGGCCCGTTGCGCGGCTGGTCGCTGGCAATTTTGGGCGCGCTCGAGCCGGTGCTGAGTAGGGAGCAATTCGAGCGCGGGGTGACGGCCGTCGCCGAGTTCAAGGCATATCTCGTCGATCTGGTCCGTCGCCGATTGAACGAGGCAGAAGGCAAGGAGGGCGAGATCCTTTCCACGCTGATTGCCGCCAGCGATTTCGCCGCGCGGCAGGGCGAACGCCTGAGCGAGCTCGAGCTTCTGCACAATTGCATCTTTCTACTCAACGCGGGCCACGAGACCACGACCAACCTTATCGGCAACAGTATCGATCTGTTGATCCGCAATCCCGATGCGATGCGCGAGTTGCGCGACAATCCGGATCGCATCGACACCGCGGTCGAGGAATTCCTGCGCATGGAGAGCTCGAACCAGCTCGGCAATCGGCGCGCGACGCGCGACGCCCGTCTCGGCGGCGCGGACATTCCCGCCGGCAGCTATGTGCACATCGGCATCGGCGCCGCCAACCGCGACCCGGCGCAGTTCGAAAATCCGGATCGGCTCGACATCCGCCGCCAGCCGAACCGGCACCTGGCATTTGCCACCGGGATTCACGCTTGCGCCGGGATGTCGCTCGCCCGCATGGAGGCCAAGGTGGCGATCGGCAAGACGCTGGCGCGGTTTGCAACGATCGAGCGGGACGGCGCATTCGTGCGCGGCGGCCGTGCCCGCTTCCGCGGGTTTTTGCACTACCCGGTCCGGGTGGGGTGAGCCGAGCGCGAATATCTTGAGGCGTCGTTCCGGCCGAGCGCCCCGGATCAAGTCCGGGGTCGCTTGGCCGGGACGACGAGTGGGAGTTTACCGACTTTAGAGCGCAACGATTCTCGCGATAAACTCCCACACCATCTCC
>VAZU01000112.1:0-15419 GCA_005884745.1 Alphaproteobacteria bacterium | reverse complement strand
AAAAGGTGACCGCGGCGGGGTCGATCGCCCGCATGTCGTCGAGTGTCACCATCGGATCGTTCTCGCCGGCGGCGAGATGGAGCGGCGCGGCGCAGGATCGCAGGACGGCCGGCACCGAAGGTCCCACCGCGGCAAAAGCGCCTGGATCCATCGCGACGCGCCAAGCCCCCGGCCCGCCGACGATCCCTTCCGCTGCCGCCTCCGATGCCGGATCGGCCAGTCCCGACAATCCTGAGACTTTCAGATAGCGTTCGATCGCCTCCTCGCGCGTCGAAAAACTGCGCGCCGGCCGCTGCGCCATTTCCTGCGCGCGGGCGATCTCATCCTCGCTCCAGCGGATTTTTACGCCGATCGCAATGACGTGCTGCGCCGACAGACCGAACCGACCGCTCGCGGCGAGTGCCGCGACTGCGCCGCCGAATGAATGGCCGACCAAGATGACGGAGCGCGCCGCCTCGCCGGCGATGAGCGCGGCGATATCGGCGGCGTGGGTGTCGATCCCGTAAGGCCCCTGCCGGATCGAGCGCCCATGGCCGCGCAGGTCCGGAACCAGCACTCGGCCCGACCATCGGGAATCCAGGATCGGCAGCAGGCGCGACCACACCGCGCCGTTGGCTCCCATCCCGTGCAGCAGCACCAGCACGCGATCGCCGGAACCGCTGCGCCGCACCCAGAGACCTCGATCCGACAAAGATTGATCGGGCACGATCGGAGCTCCATGGCCGTGGGCTTGTCCGGCCGCCTACGTCCTCGATGAGGATCATGCGGCAAGTCGTGCGTGCAGGCGATGCCGTTCCGCGCCGCCTTCTCGCAGATTGGCGGCTGCGGTATAGGTCCTGCAGAAGAGGAGGCCGGCATTCTGGCCGCCGCGACGATGTTCCACGAGAGCACGACATGAGAGGCGTGGTGTTCCAGGGCGACTGCGAGCTTGCGCTCGTGGACTTTCCGGACCCGGCCCCGGGTCCCGGCGAGGTCGTGCTCGCCATGAAGGCGTCGGGCATGTGCGGCAGCGACCTTCATGCCTATCGTGCCCCCAAGGGTCGCAGGTTCTCCATCGGCCGCGCTGCCGAGGGACCGGTCATCGCCGGGCACGAGCCGTGCGGTATCGTCGTTGCCGTCGGCTCCGGCGTCGGCGAGCGCGAGGCGCGCCTCGGGCAGCGCGCGATGTGTCATCACTACAAAGGCTGCGGCGTGTGCGGCCATTGCCGCACCGGGTGGTCGCAATTGTGCGAGGAGGGTTTCATCGCCTACGGCATCAGCGGCCACGGCGGCCATGCCGATTATCTCAAGGTGCCGGCATCCACCCTGGTGCCGCTGCCCGACGAGCTTTCCTTCGAGACGGGCGCGGCGATCTCCTGCGGCACCGGCACGGCCTTCGGGGCGCTGCGGCGGATGAATCTCTCCGGCCGCGATACCATCGCGATCTTCGGCCAGGGGCCGGTGGGGCTCTCGGCGACCCAGCTTGCCGTCGCGATGGGCGCGCGGGTGATCGCGCTCGACGTCGGCACGGAACGCCTGGCGCGCGCCAAGGAATTCGGCGCCGCAGCGGTCGTGAACCCGGCGGCGGACGACGCGGTCGCGGCCATCAAGGAGCTCACCCACGGCCGCGGCGCCGATCTCACCCTCGATACCTCCGGCGCGCCGAGCGCGCGGGCGAGCGCGGTGCGCGCGACCAAGACCTGGGGCACCTGTTGCTTCGTCGGCGAGGGCGATAAGGTCACGCTCGATGTCAGCAACGACATGCTCCGCCGCCAGCTCACGCTGATCGCTTCCTGGACTTTTTCCACGGTCGGCCAAGCGGAATGCGCACGCTTCGTCGTCGACCGCAAGATCGACGTCGACAGCCTGTTCACCCATCGCTGGAAATTGGACCAGGCCGCCGAGGCCTATCGCCTGTTTGCCACGCACACGACGGGCAAGGGCGTGTTCGTGATGTGAGCGCGATGCTCGAATCGGGCCAGCTGCGCGTGCTGCCCTGTCCCGCCTGCGGGTCGATCACCAACCATGCGCATCTGTTCCGCAAGAACGGCTGCGAAATCTGGCGGTGCGCGCAATGCGGGCTCGGCCGCGCCGAGGCGCGCGATTTCGACCCCGCAGGCTATTATACCCACGATTATTTCTCCGGCGGTCATGCCGACGGTTATGGGAATTACCTCGGCGCCGAGCGGGTCCTGCGCCGCGAATTTGCCGGCACCGTCGGGTTCATTCGCAAACATTGCGACGGCGGCAGGCTGCTCGAGCTCGGATGCGCCTATGGTTTCTTCCTGCAGGAAGCCAAACGCTATTTCGACGTCGCCGGGATCGAGCTCGCCGAGGATGCCGCCGCGCATTGCCGCCGCCATGGGCTGCGGGTCCTCACCGGCGTCGCCGATGATGTCCACATGGGCGCGCTGGGATCCATGGACGTCATCGCGCTGCTGGACGTGATCGAGCACCTTCCCGAGCCGCACGAAACGCTGGCGCTGTGCGCACGGCACTTGCGGCCCGGCGGAATCCTCGTGCTCACCACCGGGGACTTCGGATCCGCGCTCGCCCGGATGGCCGGAGCGAGGTGGCGCCTCATGACCCCGCCGCAGCACTTGTGGTTCTTCACCGCGGCGAGCATCGAGCGGCTCGCGGCGCGCCTCGACCTGCGTGTCGAATCGATCGATCATCCCTGGAAGATCGTGCCGGCATCGTTGATTTGGTTCCAGCTCGGCCGGATGCTCGGACTGAGGCACGCGGGCGCAACGCGGGCGAGCCGACTCGGCGTCCCGGTCAACCTGGGCGATGCCATGCGCATCGTGCTTCGCCGGACGGCAGCGCCATGAGCGAGCGCTTGTCGATTGCGCAGATCGCCATCCTGTGCGGCTACGCGGCCGGCATGGCGGCCGGCCAGATCCTGTTCAAGCTCGCATCGCTACGGTTGGCGGCGGACGCCTCGTTGTTCGAGCGCGCAGCGAGCCTGCTGCAGAACTGGCTGTTTCTCGCCGCGCTTGCGGTCTATCTGGCGCTTTCGGTGCTGTGGGTCTGGATTTTGAGCTTCACGCCGCTGTCGCGCGCTTATCTGTTCGTCGCGCTGTCGTTCGCGATCGTGCCCGTGGCCGGGACTTTGCTGTTCGCGGAGCCGATGTCGCCGCGCCTAATGATCGGTATCGGCCTCATCCTGTGCGGCTTGCTGTTCGTGGCAGGTTAGGATGAAACCATCATGGCCGGGGCTTGCCCCGGCCATCCACGTCTTAGGCGCATCGAGTTCCAGTTCGTGGATGCCCGGCAGAAGAGCCTGCCCCGGACTTGATCCGGGGCCGCGCATGACGAGCCTCAACGAACCTTGTTCGCGTCCGCGGCACGGGATGCGTTGGCGATCGTGATCGTCCGCGCCAGCGTCGTGATCAAGTCCATCTGCGCCCGCAGCTTGAGATGCAGATTGAGGAACAGCAGCAAGCTGATCACCACCCAGATGTAGAGGATGAGGTCGACGCCGCGGCCCACCCCGGCCATTTCCGCCAGCGCGGTCGCGTGGGCGGGAATCCACACCAGATACATTCCGGCGAGCGCGGCCAACATCGAAAGCAGGCCGACCAAAGGCGAACGGCGCCGCTCCGCCCAGGCATAGACCACGATGCCCGAGAGCAGCAGGCTCAGGACCGCTTGCGTGATCATGGAGTGAGCCTCCGCGCGAACAGGTCGAGAAGAATGACGATGAGATCCCCGGATCTCTGCCCCTTGGCGAGCGAGTAGCTGCTGTAGTCGATCGTCACCGGCACCTCGACGAATTTCAGGCCGCTGGCGGCGATCTGGCCGAGAATCTCCGAGGCGTGCGCCATCCGGTTCTGGCGCAGCCGGATGCGTAGCGCGCCCTGCCGGGTCATGGCGCGCAATCCGTTGTGGGCGTCGGTCAGCGCAAGGCCGGTCGTCAGGCGCGTGAAGAGGGTCGCGGCCCGCAACAGCATTCGCCGCAGCGGCGGAACGTTCACCGCGGACCCGAGAAAGCGGCTGCCCAACGCGAAATCGGCGCGATGCGTCTCGAGTGCGTCGATGAGTCTGCCGATTTCGGCGGTGCGATGCTGGCCGTCGGCATCGAACGTCACGATGAACTCGGCGCCGCGCGCGAGCGCGAACTCGATCCCGGTCTGCAGCGCGGCGCCCTGGCCGAGATTGATCGGGTGCCGGAGCACGACGGCATCGCATTCGGCCGCCACCTCGGCCGTCGAATCCGACGAGCCGTCGTCGACCACCACGATCCGGTGCGCGTCCCATTTGAGCTCGGCGATGATCCCGCCGATGACACGCGCTTCGTTATAGGCGGGGACCACGACCCACACCCGGCCATCGGACTGCGAAGGCATCGGAACCGCCCTTCCCCCTCGGCATGGCGTGACAGGATTTCGACGAAACCCGCACCGCCGGTTGATGGAAACGCCCGCCGAGGTTCAAAGTTCCTTCCGCGGACCGGTCTGTAATCGAGGCGAGCACGCAACTGGCGCGCTTGTTGGGGCGACAGGCGGCCTCTGCTATATTTGGCTCGGGAATGGCGACATTCGACGATCTCCCCGCCGCGCCGGTTCCGCGGTCCGCTACGGCAGGCCGCTTCTTGCGTGCCGCCCGGATGGTGCTGACGCATCCGGTGGCGGCTTTCGTATTTCTCTCGATGCTGTTTGGAACATTGACGCTCGTTCTCACCCCGCCGTTGGAGGGTCCGGACGAGCCGGCGCATTTCCTGCGCGCCTACGGGATCTCGGTCGGAGAGATCATTCCGATGACCTCCGACGGGCGCGGCCGCAAGGGCATTTTCGTGCCGGCGCGCCTGCACCGGGGCTATGCGGTGTTCGAGCGGGCACTGTTCAAGCTGGGGAAAGTCAAGGACTTCGACTATCGCCGGTTCTGGGTCGAATATTTCCACGCCGTCCGAACCTCGAATGACGACGGCGCGCCCGTCTTCCAGCTCTACTGGGGCTCGGAAGGATATGCGCCGGTTGCCTATTTGCCCCAAGCCGCGGCCGCGCTCGTAGCGCGCGTCGCGGACCTCGATTTCGTCGGCACGCTGCTGCTGATGCGCTTCGCCGGCCTTGCCGCCATGACGGCGCTGACCGCCTATGCGATCGCCATCGCGGGGCGGCTCGGCTGGACGTTTTTCCTGATCGCCATGCTGCCCGCGGCGCTCTACGGGCGCTCGGTGGTGAGCGCCGACGGCGCGGCGCTCGCCTGTACCATGGTGATCACCGCGCTGTGCGTGCGCGCCGCCACAATCGGCGGAGGGCGGCCGTGGGAACGCTGCTTGTTCATGACGCTATGCGTGCTCAGCAAGCCGCCGCAGCTCGCGTTTGTCCTGCTCGAGGCCATGACGCGGCCGTTCCGGCAATGGCCGCGGCATTGGCGCGCGCTGGCTCTCATCGTGCTCCCGGGCCTGATCCTCGCTCCGCTGTGGGTCCTTGCCGTCTCCGGAGACGTCGGGGCATGGCGCCTGTTTCAGAACACCGACATGCCCCCGGAGCATTTTTCGCTCGCGTGGAAGCTCCGCTTCATGCTGGAGCATCCGTTGCACTTTCCCATGGCCGTGCTCACCAGCCTGCGCTGGACCCACGATTACTGGCTGCAGCTGATCGGCATTCTCGGCTGGCTCGACACCAGGCTGCAGTCCTGGGTCTATCCCGTCGTGACCGTCGCGCTCGCCGCGGCGTGCCTCGTGCCGCTGGAGGCCGAGCGCAGCGCGGCCTTGCGCATCGCGGTGGTGAGCGCCCTGACGGCGTTTGCCTATTGGCTCGCCCTTTATTTGATCTTCTTCGTGGCCTGGACCCCGATCGCGGCGATCGAGGTCGAGGGCGTGCAGGGCCGCTATTTCCTGCCCATGCTTCCGGCGCTGGCGCTCGTGGTCGCAACGCTCATCAAGCGCGGCCCGGCGCCGATGACGACGGCGGCAATCGCGCTCGCCGGCGCGATCATTTCGGGGGGTGCCGTGGTGGAAGCCATCCTGCGCATGGTCGGCCCGCCGTTCGGCTGGTGAACACTCTAGAGCCGCATCGGCAAGATCACCATCGGCATGTCGCGCTGATGCAGTTTGCGCAGCATGGTCAGCGCTGCCTCGCTGTGGAGCTGGCGGATGTACCAATTGTCGCGTTCGAAGATCAGCTTGCTGGTGAAAAAGATGCTGTGCGGAAAGTCCTGGTGGATCTTCTCAGCTAGGTCGGTCAGCTCCTCGATCGGGTCGGTGCCGAAGGCGAGATACGACGTCGCCGGCATGCCGTCGTGGTGGCAATAATTGATGAAATAATTCAGCGCCCCCGTTGCCTGCTCCTGCATCCGATCGAAGTCCTCCTTGCCACCGTAGCTTTGCGCATCGACGGTGCGGACGTTCATGAACACGAAATTGTGGAAATGGCCCGGAAACTCCCGGCGCACCCACTGCAGCGCGTAAATCCCCCCGCTGCGGCTCGAGCCCACCACGAACACCGCGGTGTGCCGCGCGGGATCGAGCGGCGGCGGGTTGGCGAGCGGGGAATACTCGATCCACCCCAGCGCTTCGTCGGCGGTCTGGAGCTTGCGCTTGATATAGGCGTAATGGGCGTGGTTGAGCAGGCAAAATCCGATCACGACGCCGGTGATCCCCACCGTCATCCAGCCGCCTTCGGTGAATTTTTCGACCAGCGTCACGAGCAGGATGCCGACCGTCACCATCAATCCGACGAGGGACAGCGCGATCCGATGCAGCCAGCGCCGGTCGCTCCGGCGCACGCGCCACCAATATATGCACAGGCCCAACAGCGACAGCGAGAACGTCAGGAACACGTTGATGCTGTAAAGCACCACCAGCAGCGCAACGCTGCCGCCGGTGACGATGAGAATGCCGAAGGCGGCGAGACCCATCAGGAAGATGCCGCGCTGCGTCACCAGCCGGGTCGAGAGATAGCGGTACTGGTGGGGCACCCAGGAATCGGCCGCCATATTGGCGAGCACCGCCGGGCCGCCGAGAAAGCCGGTGTTGGCCGCGACCAACAGCAAGCCGCCTTCGAGCGCCAGCACCACCAGCAGCACGGCGTCCTGCGCGACCGGGGATTGCCAGCCGATGCTCTCCAGGATCGCGCGGAACGTCACCGCGTTGAGCGTCTGGCCCTCTTCCGGGCTGACGTTCCACAACAGATACAGCAGGATGATGCCACCGGCCGTGAAACTCAGGGAGACCGCCATGTAGAACATGGTCCATTTGCCGGTCGAGACCCGCGGCTCCGCCAGCGACTGCACGTTGTTCGACACCGCCTCGATCCCGGTGTAGGTGCCGCCGCCGAGCGAGTAGGCCCGCAGGAACAGCGAGGCGGCGAACACCCAGCCCATTTCCTGCGTCAACTGACTGGTCTCGGCGAGCGTCTCCGGGATCAACGCCGGAAGATGGTCCGCCCGGGACACCACGCCATAGCCGATCAGGATCACGTGGGTGAAAAAGAAGCCGAGAAAGATCGGCAGCAGCACCTTGATCGATTCCTGGATGCCGCGCAGGTTCAGATACAGGAGCAGCACGACCAGCACGAGCTCGGTTTCGAGCTTGAACGCCTGCGCGCCGAGCGGCAGCAGGCTGAACACCGCGTCGATCCCGCTCGCAACCGAGATCGCGATGGTCAGCATGTAATCGACGATCAGGGCGGCGCCGGAGACGAGCCCGGTGTACGGGCCGATCAGGCTGGTCGCGACCTTGTAGCCGCCGCCGCCCGACGGAAACAGCTCGATGACCTGGTTGTAGGCGACCGCGATGATGAACACGGTGATGGCCGTCGCCATCGCGAGATAGAGACCGAAATGCTTGTGCTCGCCGAGCGCGCGGAACGCCTCCTCCGGTCCGTAGCACGACGAGGAGAGGCCATCAGCGCCCAGGCCGACCCAGGCGAGGAACGCCACCAGCGCGATATGCTGGCGCGTCTGCTTGCTGAACGGATCGAGCGCGGTCCCCAGCAGGGCCTCGCTGATCCGCTTGCTCGTCGGCATGATCCGGCCTCGTTCCGGCGTCGGAGGCAGACGATGAACGTCCGGAGCCTACCCTCTCGGCGCGAGACCGACAATGCGCGGCGCGGCAAGACCGGATCCATTCACCGGCGCGACGCCAGCGCCAGCGCCATGCCGGCAACCACCAACAGCATGCCGGCAAGCTCCAGCATGGAAGGATTCTCGTCGAGCAGGATCGCGCCGGTGAGCGCGGTGACGATGGGAACCAGCGGCAGGAACAGCGCGGCGCGGACCGAGCCGAGCAGCATCACCACGCGCATGTAGAGGAAGGTCGCCAAGACACCCACAAGCAGGCCCTGATAGATCGCCTGGAGCGCAATCGCGGGCATCGAGGCATGAAACAGTCGCATCGGAACCAGCATCGCCCATAGCGGCGTGCCCAGCAGGGATAGGATTGCGATGCTGGCGGTGGCGGCGATCGGCTTCACTTTCCAGCGGCCGGCCAGTAGGCCGAAATAGGCCCACATCACCGAAGACAGCACGAACAGCAGGTCGCCGCGCCAGGCGCCCGCGCGCGCCGGCGTCCCGGTCAGGGCGTCCCATGAGAACACCGGGATGCCCCCGAGGATGAGCCCGATCCCGAAAAGCTGCATCGGGCCCGGACGCTGGCCCAGCACGAGGAAGCCGAGCAGCATCGCCATCACCGGAATGAGGCCCGGCGTGATGACGGCGTTGTGCAGCGCCGGCGCAAACGCGGCGGCGCCGACCAGGATGAGCGTGTAGGGCGCGCCGGCAAGGGCGGTCAGCACCAGCGCCCGCCGCCACCCGGGTTCGCCGACGAGGATCGGCCGCATGCCGAGCGCGACCGGCAGCAACACTAGGCTCGCCACCATGAAGCGCAGGATCGTGACGTCGGCGGCGCTCAGGCCGTCGAGCACCGACCGGCGCGACACCACCGCCTGCACGCCCCAGATCAGCGCGCAGAGGATGCCGAGGCCGAGCCCCTTCCAGAAGGCGCTCCGGGCAGCGCCGGTCGCGACCGCGTCAACCAAGCCAGGCTCCCGATGCGAGATGCCGGCAGCGCCGAGAACCTCAAGGCCCTCGGGCGAGATCGAGGACGGAATCCCTGGCCTGTCGCGAGGGTCGCGCGCGATCGGCGCCTCTGCGGCTGCGGTAGGTCATGACCGCGATGGTCAGCCAGGTTGCATGGAAGACGAGCCCAGCCAGCAGCACGAGCTGACCGGGCACCGGGCCGATCGTCGCTCGCGCGAAGAGCTCGTCGAGCGAGGCGATCGGGGTGGGATGAATCAGCAGCTTGCCGATGTAGGAGGTCACCTGAATGAGGAAAATCCAGCCGTAGTTGCGCCGCAGCCGGCGGCCGATCGCTTCCAGAAACGTGATGTGCAGCGCGGGTGCGCGATAGTCTTGGTAGAGGGTCTCGTTCCAGCCGTTGTCGACGCGCACCCCCTCCCCGCGCAGGATCGGGCCGAAGAAATGCACCTCCAGGATATGCGCGCGGATGCGCCAGAAATCGAAATAGCGGTATCGTCTGCCCTCAATGTAGAGGAAGACCGCGACGAGCAGTCCGACCAGGACCAGCGGCAACGGAGAAGCCGCCTCGCTGCTGAATGTCAGCGACAGCGCCAGCCCGGTGGTGACGACCGCCCAGTTCGTCGTGGCGTCGAGACGGGTACGCCAGACGGTGCTGCGGTAGAGCTCGCCGCGGTAGAGGTGGGCGATGGCCGTGATGTCGGCCGTGCTGAAGTTTGGGCTCGCGCGCTCGTTCATGGCTGGACCCCGCTGATCGGCATCGGATCGCCGGCTGTCGGTCGCCAAGTTTGCATGCCGTTAAGCCTGCGTTAAGGTTAATGCAAGGTTAACGCCGGGAATCAAGGCGCTTGGCCTAGAATGCAGCGCCTTCGGATTGAAAGGCACGGTCCCGATCCTGTCCCCAGACCCCCGTCCCCGAGAGTGATCGGGACCGTCTTTGTTTCCTCATTGGCTTCCAGGCATCTCGGGCGGAGCATTCGCAGCTTGTTCCCGCGATCGGATTGGCCAGCATGGCTGTGCAGGCGATCGATCACCTCGTCATCATGTTTCCGGATCTGGAGACCGCGATCCGCGACTATACCGAGCTCGGCTTCACCGTCGTTCGCGGCGGCTCGCATCCCACCGGCACGCACAATGCGCTGATTGCATTCCCGGACGGCGCCTATGTCGAACTGATCGCCTTCGAGCGGAAAAATCCGCAGCATCGCTGGTGGGATGTCGCCCAAAAGGGTGGCGGGCTCATCGATTTCTGCATGCGCACCGACGATCTGACGGGCGACAGGGAGACGTTCCGCGCGGCCGGTGTCGAGACGGCGATCGCGCCGGGCGAGCGCGTTCGGCCCGACGGATACCGACTGCGCTGGACTTTGGCGCAGCCCGTTCCGCCTCATGCGTTCGTGGCGCCGTTTCTGATCGAGGATGAGACGCCGCGCGAGGAGCGCGTTGCCGGCGAGCACCGGCATCGCAACGCAGTGCGCGGCATTGCCACGATCATCATTGCGGTCCCGGACGTGGCCGCCCCGCGACGCTGGTGGTCGGCCGTGCTCCGCCAGCATGGCGAGGAGCTGCGGCGCGAGGACATGCTCGCCCGTGGCGTGCGTTTCCGGGCGGGTCCGCATGCGTTGGAATTGATGGCGCCGGAGCAAGCTTCGAGCCCGCTTTCGGCTCGGCTTAAAACCCGAGGTGCCGGCCCCTGGTCAATGGCGCTAAAAACCTCGGCAAGCCCGCATACCTTGGACGAGGACAAGGCTCGCGCGCGGATCATGCTGGTGCCTTGAGCCTGCGGCCACGCCGTCAGGCATCGAGGAACGAAGCCCTACGGCCCGAGTTAGCTTCCACGCTTTTATGCTCTCCTAGGAGGTGCACATGCTGCGCGTTCTACTCGCGTTTTTGCTGATCGGATTGGTCCCGGCCGCCGCCTCCGCACAAGGGAAGAGCCGAGCCGGCGGCGCCGATGCCGTGCTTCAGCAATGGGATGCCGACCACGACGGCACGCTCGATCTAGCCGAAGCCAAAAAGGCCGCGGCAGCCAAGTTCGATGCGCTCGATCGCGATCACGACGGAACGCTCGATCGCCAGGAGCTTCGCGGCGTCCTGGGCGCGAAAGCCATGCGCGAGGCCAACACCGACAAGGACAAGACCATCGACAAGAACGAGTACGCCGCGCTCGTCGAGAAACGTTTCAAGGCCGCCGACAAGGACAACGACGGCACGCTCGACAAGAAGGAGCTCAACAGCAGCGCCGGCCGGGCGCTGTTGCGGCTGCTGCAATAGCAGCTTCCGGCATTCCCCGGACTGCGCGGCGCGGAGCGCCGTCGCGCGATCCGGGGTCCGGCGCTGCTTCGCGAAGCGTCATGACGGGTGCTTCAGGCCGCCCAGGGCAATTGGGTCGCTTGGCGAACTCACTCCTGGGTCCCGGATCTTCGCTCGCTCCGCTCGCTCGTCCGGGACACGCGGAGCATTTCGTCACTCGATCACGTCATCGGCACGCAGCAGGACCGACTGCGGGATGGTGAGGCCGAGCGCCTTCGCGGTCTTGAGGTTGATGACGAGGCGGAACCGCGTCGGCTGCTCGAGCGGCAGATCGGCGGGCCTCTCGCCCCTCAGGATGCGCAGGACGAGATTTGCGCCGCGCTCGGCGGTTTCGTTCTCGTCGGGGCCATAGGACATGAGGCCGCCATCGCGGGCGAAGGCACTCGTCTCATAGATCGCGGGCAAGCGGTGCTCCGCGGCGAAGTCGAAGACGCGCTTGCGATTGAGGAAGGTGAGCGCATCGGAGACCATCAAGAGCCCGTCGGGCTTGTCGCGCTGCATCGCCGCGAACACATCCCCGAAATCATCGGGCTCGCGCACGCCCAAGGACTGGACGGTGACGCCCAATTCCTTCGCCGCCGCCGCCGAGGCCTCGTAGCGCATCGTCATCCCGAGATCCTTGGCGTTCCAAAGCATCGCCACGCGCTGCAGCTTGGGGGCTGCCTCCTTCAAGTATTCAAGGCGCTTCGGTGCGAGCTCGGCGGCCACGTCGGAAATGCCGGTGATGTTGCCGCCCGGCCGGTTGAGGCTCGCGACGAGATGCGTCTTTACCGGATCGCCGGCGCCGAAGATCACGGTGGGAATCGTGCTCGTGGCTTCCTTCGCCGCAGCCGCGACGGGGTAGCTGAAGGTGACGATGACATCGACCTTCGCTGCCGCCAGCTCCGCCACCAGGCCCGGCAGGCGTTCGAAATGCCCGTCCGCCCCGCGTTTGACCAGCTCGAGATTGGCGCCGGGGGTCAAGCCGCTCTGCGCGAGCCGGCGTGCGATTTCTTCCGTCAGCCTGCCGGGGTTCGTGTCCGGCGCGAAGCCTCCCTGGCTCAGGAAGCCGACGCGGTAGAGCTTGCCGGTCTGCGCCTGCGAGGGGGGCGCGAAAAGGACCGCGGCGGCGATGATGGGGAGAAGGCGATGCATCTTCATCCGATCACCTCGTCGGCGCATGCGAGCAGCAACATACGATAATCTCCGCCAATGGCAGCACCCCAAGTCAGTCTTTGTCATCATGAGGACTGCGAACTCGCTGGGTAGATGTAGCTCGACGTCACGACACCATGACCAATGATACGCTTCTGCCCTTTGACCTGCCAGCCGTAGCGCTCGCCGCCGTGATCGACAAAGGGTGCGGCAGGCCGCCGGGAAGGGGAGCGCCCGCATTCGTCGATCATGGCGACCCGCCTGCTGCGGCGTCGACGTTCCCGCTTCTCCTGAAGGATGCGCTTGGCGCCAGCTCGCACTATAAAGCATTGCACCCGCGGCCATCGAGGCCGCCATGGAGCCAAGGATGAGCATCTGCAAGACCGGAGCCGATCACATCCAGTCGCTGAAAGACGGGCGCGCGGTCTATCTCGATGGCGAGCGCGTCGAAGACGTGACCACGCATCCGGCGTTCCGGAACGCGGTGCGATCGGCCGCCTCGCTCTACGATTTTCAGGCCCGTCCGGAGAACCTCGAGCTGATGACGTTCGTGCCCGATGGCGCCAACCGCCGCATCAACCGCTCCTGGCAGATGCCGCGCGACTACGACCAGATGGTGCTGCGCCGCAAGGCCATGCAGGCCTGGGCGGGCGTCTCCTATGGGTTCCTGGGCCGCTCGCCCGACCATCTCGCCTCCTCGCTCGTCGGCCAGCGCATGGGGATCGAGGTGTTTCGCCGTCACGGCGAGGACCGCGCCAAGGCGCTCGCCGGCTATTTCGACTACATCAGCCGCAACGATCTCTATCTCACGTATGTCATCGTCAATCCGCAGGCGGATCGCTCGAAAGACTGGGGCGACCAGGTGCCGGATCTCGTCGCCCGCATCGTCGACGAGGACGCCGCCGGGATCACGTTGCGCGGCGCGAAGATGCTGGGCACCAGCGCCATCCTGGCCAATGAAGTGTTCGTGGCAAACCTGCAGCCGCTCAAGGCGGGCGAAGAGGCTCTGGCGTTTTCGTGCGCGCTGCCCATGAACGCCAAGGGCTTGCGCGTGCTCTCGCGCAAGTCCTACGAGGCCGCGGCGAAATCCGTGTACGACAACCCGCTGTCCTCGCGGTTCGACGAGAACGACGCGCTGATCTATTTCGACGAGGTCAAGGTGCCCTGGGATCGCGTCTTCGTCCATCGTGACGTCGACATGTGCCGCGCCCAGTTCCATGACACCGCCTGCCACGTCTACCAGAATTATCAGGCGCAGGTCCGGCTCTCGGTGAAGATCAAGTTCCTGATCGGGCTCGCGCGCCGCATCACCGAATCGATCGGCACCATCAACATTCCGGCGGTGCGCGAGCAGCTCGGCTACTTGGCGGCGCACGCCGGCATGGTCAATGCGATGCTGGTCGGGATGGAAGCGGCGGGCCACAAGTGGGGCGAATATTATCTGCCCAACCGGCACTATATGTATTCCGCCCAGGTGCTCACCCAGGAACTCTATCCGCAGCTGATGAATCTGTTGCGCGAACTCGCCGGCGGCGCCCTGATCATGCTGCCGTCCTCGGTGTTGGACTTCGCCAATCCGGAGCTCAAAGCGATCATCGAAAAGACCCAGCGCTCCCCGTCGATGAGCCCGGAGCGCAAGGTGAAATTTCTCAAGGCGGCGTGGGACGCCATCGGCTCGGAATTCGGCTCGCGCCACACCCAGTACGAGATGTTCTACGCCGGCGCGCGCTTCGTCACCACTGGCCACAGCTTCCGCACCTTCGACTGGGACGGCGCGACCGGAATGGTCGAGCAGCTGCTGTCCAGCTACGATCTTGCCGGCGCGCTGGAGGCAGAACGCCGCTGATTGCGCAGCCGATCGCGGCGGTATCGCCACCTTCCCGTCGCACACGGTCGAGCATGCGGCCGGCGTCGCGACCGCGATCTCCGCCTTGGGAATTGATGTCTCGGTCGGCCGCGCGATATCGAAGACGTCAAGAGTCTTGCCGCTGCCGCGCAGCGGTGCTGCGCGTTGTATTTACACATAAAGCATCATTTTGGTTGTAAAATTGGACGCATTTGTCTTCGTCCAGCTGTGAGCTGGTTCATGCTCGCGCCGGCCCGAACGGATCATGATCCCGACACTCCAGAAGGAGGATTCGTCATGGTCCGAGAAGCGTCAAAGCGTAAACATGGCGGTTCCCCTAGCCGAAGCATCGAGAACCGCCTCTCCGACGATTGGCCCGTCTACGTCGCCTTGTTGCCCGCGGTCCTTGCGTCCGCCGCGATCGGAATCACGGCCGCGATCGCGCTCGGGACGGCCAGTTCCTGGCACCAGCGCCCTGCGGATGCCGCGGGTTTGAAAGCGGCGCCTCAGGCCGACGACTACGTCGAGGGGCTGGCAAGGCTCGGAATAGCCAAGCTCCCCGGCTACGAGCCGTCCGCGGCCGTACATCACTCCGGCCCGGGCGGTGGTCCGCTGCCGCTGACGCAATTGGCACGCGGGTGCGTGCTGCTGGGCTAGCGAGGCGCGATCCTGCCTGAGATGCGCTCGCGCTCGCCGTTAAGGCCGTAGCCCGGATGAAGCGGCGCGGCAGCGCCGCTCAATCCGGGACCGAGTTTGCGGATCGAGGTCCCCCGCTTTTCGCGGGGACGGCGGAGCCTCCGCCCGCCGATTTCGCTTCGCTCCATCCGGGCTACGCGTTGATCGAGCCGCTAGCCCGCCCGCGTGGACCTTGGTCGACCCGATCCTCTAGACTGGCGCGGCGCGAGCCCGGGTCGCGCGTGTTTTCGCGGGACGCCCATGTTGAGCTTCGAGCGATATATCGACGGCGGATCCGACCGGGTCGAGACGGCGATCGACACCCTGGTCGTGGCGGGATGGACCGGCCGTGACGAAGCCGCGTTGCGGCACCACATCGAGGAGCTCGCGGCGATCGGGGTGCCGCGGCCTTCTTCGGTCCCCGTATTTTATCGCATCAGCGTAGCGAACCTGACCCAGGCCGATTCGATCGAAGTGCTGGGCACCGATA
>VAZU01000412.1 GCA_005884745.1 Alphaproteobacteria bacterium | reverse complement strand
TTGTCGTATCTGGCCGAGCACGTGCTCGGCCTGCCGCGGTCGTATTGAATTGGTGTGACAAGCTAGCGAGATCAAATGATGAGCGAGCCGGCAGCGTGCTTCCCCTCTCCCCTTGTGGGAGAGGGTGCCGAGCTGCCGAAGGCGGCGAGGCGGGTGAGGAATTGTCACCCGTACCCCTCACCCGGCGCCTCACTGCGTTCGGCGCCACCCTCTCCCGCAAGGGGAGAGGGTTCCCGTGCGCGCGTCACCGAATGAGTAACTTAATGGATACCGTATCCCTGCCGCTGCAAGGGCTGCTCGTGGTCTCGCTCGAACAGGCGGTCGCCGCGCCGATGTGCACCTGCCGGCTCGCCGACGCCGGTGCGCGCGTGATCAAGATCGAGCGCCCCGAGGGCGATTTCGCCCGCACCTACGATACCGTCGCGAGCGGCGAGTGCAGCTATTTCGTCTGGCTCAATCGCGGCAAGGAATCGGCCGTGCTCGATCTCACCAAGGAAGCGGACAAAGTTCTGCTCGAAGCGCTGCTCGCGCGCGCCGACGTGTTCGTGCAGAACCTGAAACCCGGCGCGCTGGAAAAGCTCGGCTTCGCCATTGACCGCCTGCGCCGCGATCATCCGCGGCTGATCGTCTGCTCGATCTCGGGCTACGGCGAAGCCGGCCCCTATGCGGGGCGCAAGGCCTACGATCTCCTGATCCAGGCGGAGGCAGGCCTCGCCTCGGTGACGGGCGGGCCGGAGGCGCCGGCGCGCGTCGGCGTATCGATCGTCGATATCACGAGCGGGCTCAACGCCTATGAGGCGATCCTCGAGGCGCTGATCGAGCGCGGGCGCACCGGCGAGGGTGCCGCGCTCGCGGTCGCCATGTTCGATACCGTGGCGGATCTGGTCAGTGTGCCGCTGCTGCAGCACGAGGGCGGCAAGCCGCCGCGCCGCATGGGACTGGCGCACGCCTCGATCGCGCCCTACGGCGTGTTCCGCACCCGGGACGGCGCCGACATTCTCATCGCCGTCCAGAACGACCGCGAGTGGCGGATGCTCGCGCGCGACGTGCTCGATGATGCGGCGCTCGCCGCGGATGCGGAATTCGCCACCAACGTCAAGCGCGTGGAGCGGCGCGGCGAGACCGACGGCCGCGTCGCCGCGTCGTTCGCGGCGATCGACGTCGAGGGCCTGATCGAGAAGCTCGTCGCCGCCGACATCGCCTTCGGCCGGGTGAGCGACATGGCCGAGCTCGGAAAACATCCGCACCTGCGGCGCATCCGGATCGAGACGCCGCACGGGCCGGTCCGCTATCCGGCGCCGGCACGCCTGCGCGAGGGCGAAACGCGCCGCTACGGCCCGGTGCCGGCGCTCGGCCAGCACACCGAAAAAATCCGCGCGGAGTTCATGCCGGCGGCAGCTGACTCGTTGCGAGCGCGAGCGAGCAACGTGCCGGGTGAGGGGTTCCTTGTTGGATAAATCACAAGCTCGAATATTCACCAGCGCCTGACCCCTCACCCGCCTCGCGGACTTCGTCCGCTCGGCACCCTCTCCCGCTAGGGGAGAGGGGAAGCGCGCTGCCGGCCCAGATCTCACGAACTGAAAGGGTTGCGCGCTGCCCGTCAGGAGAGATCTCACCCGATCCCGAGCTCCGTGAAGGCGGCGAGGTGATATTGTGCGGACTCCTCGGAAAAGCAGCAGAACACCACGCGCTTCAGCGCGCCGGCATCGGCGGCGACCTCGGACACGATGGTGCCGACCGCGACCAGCGCCGCCCGGTCCGCCGGGAACGCATAGACGCCGGTCGAGATCGCCGGAAACGCGATCGATGCGAGCCCATGATCGCGCGCGATCCCGAGTGCCGTGCGGTAGCACGAGGCGAGCAGCATTTCCTCGTCCGCCTTGCCGCCTTGCCAGACCGGGCCGACCGCATGGATCACGTGCTTGGCGGGCAGGAGATAGCCCTTGGTGATCTTCGCCCGACCGGTGTCGCAGCCGCCGAGCGTGCGGCATTCGGCGAGAAGTTCGGGCCCCGCGGCGCGGTGGATCGCGCCGTCGACGCCGCCGCCGCCGAGCAAGGAACGGTTCGCCGCATTGACGATCGCGTCGACCGCGAGCGTGGTGATGTCGCCGATCACGACGTCGAGCCGGGCCGGTCCGACCTCCGCCGAGATCAGCGGCGCTCCCGTCTGTTTGGGCTTTGCCGGCGCCATGATGCCTTAACCAACAAGATGGGTCCCG
The DNA here is from genome assembly GCA_005884745.1 of Alphaproteobacteria bacterium. Lineage (GTDB taxonomy): Bacteria > Pseudomonadota > Alphaproteobacteria > Rhizobiales > Xanthobacteraceae > AP-16. The sequence goes on along the minus strand of VAZU01000412.1, from coordinate 861 downwards.
GTTCTGCAACGCAGCGCTTCGGGCTGCGCGGCGCCCGGGACACGAGGTCCTGGCGTCTTCACGCCCATTCCGCGAGGGTCTCGGCGGAGAGATCGACGGTGCTCTTGACCCCGATATCGTCGAAATGCGCGTCGAGGAAGTTGCGCGCCGCACGGCGGCCGCCGTTGCGCAGCATCACGAAGAAATCATAATCGGAGCTCAGCTTGCTGTCCGCCGAGAGCTTGCGGAACGCGTCGTCGAGCGAGATGCGATGTAGCTTGATGCGGCGGTACTCGCCCGACCCGGTGCCGTGCGGCACCCGGCCCTCGTCGATCAGGCGGGAGACGAACTCGATCGCGCGCAATTCCCCGATCAGCGAGGAATTGAAGGTGATCTCGTTGATGCGGTTCATGATCTCCTGCGAGGAAGTCGGCGTCATCCGCCGCTCGATCGGATTGATCTGGACGATCAGCACGTCCTCGGTTTCCTTGATGCCGAACAGCGGAAAGATCGCCGGATTGCCCATGTAGCCGCCGTCCCAATACGGCACGCCGTCGAGCTCGACCGCGCGGAACAGGAACGGCAGGCAGGCCGAGGCCATCACCACGTCGGCGTTGATCTTCTCCGGCGGGAACATCCGCAGGTGGCCGGTGTGGACGTTGGTCGCGGAGATGAACAGTTTCGGGCTCTGGCAGGCGCGGATCGCGTCAAAGTCGACGAAGCGCTCGATCAGGTCCTTGAGCGGATTGATGTTGAGCGGATTGAGATCGTAGGGCGACAGGAAGCGCGAGAGCGCGTTGAACCACAGCTGCGCCGGCGAGGTGTCGTAGGGCAGGAATGAGAACAGGCGGTCGATCACGGCGCGCTGCACGCCGGGCAAAT
>VAZU01000411.1 GCA_005884745.1 Alphaproteobacteria bacterium | reverse complement strand
CCGGACCTGGAGCACGTTGGGTTCGTTCGCTGTCTTAGCCCAATCGGGAGACCGGAGCCAATGGGGCGGAGCCGCCGCAAGGCCGGACACTAGAACGGGACAATCCGCTTGAGGGTTCCGGCAAAGCTGCGAGGATGCGCTAGGCTGCAGCATCCTCGGAATCATGGCTGCAGCGAGGCGGCAAAAACGAGGCGGGCAGGCCCGGCAGTGACATCATGGTCGATGCAGTTCCGTTCTGGCGCGCAAAACGCCTGGAAGAGATGAACCAGACCGAGTGGGAAAGCCTGTGCGACGGCTGCGGCCGCTGCTGCCTGGTCAAGCTCGAGGAGGAGGAGACCGAAGACATCTATTTCACCGATGTCGGCTGCCGCCTGCTCGACACCGGGACGTGCCGCTGCCGGGATTACCGGCATCGCACCGAACGGGTCGACGATTGCGTCCGGCTCACCCCGGAGACGGTCGCGGAGATCGGCTGGCTGCCGCCGACCTGCGGCTACCGCCTGGTCGCCGAGGGCAAGGACTTGTACTGGTGGCATCCGCTCGTCTCCGGCGATCCGGAGACGGTGCATCAAGCCGGAATCTCGGTCCGCGGCCGGGTCGAGGACCTGGAGGACGACGTGCCGGCCGACGCATTGGAGCGGCGGATCGTGGATTGGCCGCTGCGAATACCGAAACGCGCGCGGAAAGGCAATCCGGGTCAGGACGAGGGACGACGAACCGCGGAGAACCGGACAGGAACGCCAGCCGGCGCGCGATTGCCGCGGAAGAATCGATAGCGGGCGGGTCCGAACTCGAATCGCCGAGGTTGAGGGCGCGCAATCCCACTCCTGATCGCGGTCGTTCTGAATAGCGCCCGGCGGGGCTCACGGCACGGCGGCGCAAGTGCGATGGCGGCGTGCCGTGCTCCGCTCGCCCCCGGCCAATCCGGGTCCCGCCGGCCGGGCCGGCTCGTTCACGCTGCGTTCACGAACCTCGGCCTAAGACGCAACGTCCGAAAGGCCACGATGATGTTGGCGAGATGCGCGATCGCACTGCTGCTCGCCGGTGCCGGATCGGCGGTTGCGGGCGAGCTCGAGGGCTGCCTCAGTCAAGAGCAGCGCCGCGCGGTCATTGCCAGTCGGCAAGCCATTCCGCTCGGCAAGGCCCTCCGCGCCGCCAAGGCGCGCCTCGGGGGTGAGGTCGTGCGCGCCCGGCTGTGCAAGGAGGGCAGCGAGCTCGTCTATGTGCTGACTGTGCTCGCGCATGATGGCAAAGTGACCTTGGCCACGATAGACGGAACTTCGGGCGCCTTCATCGACGGGCGCTGAACGGGAGGATGATGGTGCGTCTCCTCGTGATCGAGGACGATCCCGATCTCAATCGACAGCTGGCAGGCGCGCTGACCGACGCGGGTTACGTCGTCGATCGCGCCTTCGACGGCGAGGAAGGCCATTACCTCGGCGAGACCGAACCCTACGATGCGGTCATTCTCGACATCGGCCTGCCGAAGATGGACGGCCTGTCGGTATTGGAATCGTGGCGCCGCGCCGGCCGCGCCATGCCGGTGCTGATCCTCACGGCGCGCGACCGCTGGAGCGACAAGGTCCAGGGGTTCGATGCCGGCGCCGACGACTACGTGCCCAAACCTTTCCATCTCGAGGAAGTGCTGGCGCGCGTCCGGGCGCTGTTGCGGCGCTCGGCGGGGCACGCCAGGAGCGAATTCAATTGCGGACCGGTACGGCTCGACACGCGCACCGGCCGGGTGACGGTGGAAGGCAATCCGGTCAAGCTCACGTCGCACGAATACCGGCTGCTGTCGTATCTGATGCACCATGCCGGCCGCGTGGTGTCGCGCACGGAGCTGGTGGAGCATCTCTACGATCAGGATTTCGACCGCGACTCCAACACCATCGAGGTGTTCGTCGGCCGCATTCGCAAGAAGGTCGGGGTCGACATCATCCAGACCGTCCGGGGGCTCGGCTATCTCCTGGCGCCGCCGGGCGATGCGCGCTAATTCGCTCGCGCTTCGACTGTTTCTTTCGGCGACCGCCTGGACCGTGGTGATCCTGTTCGCCACCGGGGTCGTGCTGTCCTCGTTCTATCGGCACGCGGTGGAACGGGCGTTCGATCGCCGGCTCGGCGTCTATCTCAAGACGCTGGTCGCCGACGTCGCTTCACCCGAGGAAAGCGCCGAGAAATTCCCGCAGTCGCTGGGCGAGCCGCTGTTCGAGCTGCCGCTGTCGGGCTGGTATTGGCAGGTCACGCGGCTGGATCCGCACAAGCCCGAGGTGCGCTCGTCGCGCTCGCTGTGGGACAGCGCGCTGCCGCGTCTCGAGGGCGGCAAGATTCCGACCGATGCCGGCGGTTCGCGGGTCGGCTACGTGCAAGGTCCGGAGAACCAGCGCCTGCGCATGTTCGAGCGGACCATCGATCTCGGCGAGGAGGGTCGCTATTTGATCGCGGTCGCGGGCGA
>VAZU01000410.1 GCA_005884745.1 Alphaproteobacteria bacterium | reverse complement strand
CGCGCTTGAAGGCGATCAGGCTCTCCATCATCGCTTTGTCGCCGTCGATCCAGCCGTTCTGCGCCGCCGCCATGATCATCGAATATTCGCCCGACACCTGGTAGACGAACGTCGGCATGCCGAACGCTTCGCTGACGCGGTGCAGGATATCGAGGTAGGGCAGGCCGGGCTTGACCATGATCATGTCGGCGCCTTCGGCGATATCGAGCTCGGCCTCGCGCAACGCCTCCTCGGAGTTGGCCGGATCCATCTGATAGGTGCGCTTGTCGCCCGCGAGCGTCGCCGAGGAGCCGACCGCGTCGCGGAACGGACCGTAGAAGGCCGAGGCGTATTTCGCCGTATAGGCCATGATCGCCACGTCCGCGAAGGCGGCCCCGTCGAGCGCAGCGCGGATGGCGCCGACCCGGCCGTCCATCATGTCGGAAGGCGCGATGATGTCGCACCCGGCCTCGGCCTGCACCAGCGCCTGACGCACCAGCACCGCCACGGTCTCGTCGTTGAGGATGATTCCGTCGCGCAGCAAGCCATCGTGGCCGTGGCTGGTGTAGGGATCGAGCGCGACGTCGCACACGATGCCGATCCCCGGGACCTCCTCCTTGATGGCGCGGATCGCCCGGCACACCAGATTGTCCGGATTGAGCGCCTCGCTGCCGTCCGCGTCGCGCAGGGCCGGGTCGGTATAGGGGAACAACGCGATTGCCGGGATCTCCAGCTTGACCGCGCGCTCGGCCTCGCGCACCGCCTGGTCGACCGACAGGCGCTCGATGCCCGGCATGGAATCGACCGGAACCCGCAGCCCGGTGCCCTCGACCAGGAACAGCGGCCAGATCAGATCGTCGGTCGTCAACGCGTGCTCGCGCACCAGCCGCCGGATCCAATCGGTGCGGCGGTTCAAGGCGGGATCTGCTCTCGAGCGGGCGGCCGAATTTGATGGCCATGCTGGCGCCTCCGGACCTGGACTTTCCCCCTTTTAGCCGCTCTGAAAGGGGCACGCCACCGGGAGGCGTAGGGGCGGCGGTAGGGTGGGGCAAAGCGAAGCGTGCCCACCGATGTTTTCTCAGATGTAGCTAAAAAGGCGTAGGCACGGCGCGTTCCGCGCCTTTGCCCATTCTACACCGCGGCCATGGTACCTTGGTGCGACCGCTTCGGGGAGGAGAGGGGCCGCATGGATTTCGAGCTTACCGAGGAGCAGCGCGCATTCCAGGCGGTGGCGCGCGCGTTTGCGCGCGAGCACATGATGCCGTTTGCCCGGGAGTGGGACGAGCGCGAGACTTTTCCGGTCGAGACGCTGCGCAAAGCCGCCGCCCTGGGGTTCGGCGGCATTTATGTCAAGGACGACGTCGGCGGCTCGGCGCTCTCCCGGCTCGATGCCACCATCATCTTCGAGGAGCTCGCCCAGGGCTGCACCTCGACCGCGGCCTATATTTCGATCCACAACATGAATGCATGGATGATCGATGCTTTCGGCTCGCAGGCGCAGCGCCGAAAATTCCTGCCAAAACTCTGCTCCATGGGGCATTTCTCCAGCTATTGCCTGACCGAGCCGGGCTCTGGGTCCGATGCGGCGAGCCTCGCGACGCGCGCCGCGCGCGACGGCGATCATTACGTGCTCAACGGCGCGAAAGCCTTCATTTCCGGCGGAGGCATGTCCGACCTTTATGTCTGCATGGTGCGGACCGGGGAGGAGGGCGCGAACGGCATTTCCTGCCTCGCCGTGGAGAAGGGAACGCCGGGCCTGTCCTTCGGCGCGCAGGAAAAAAAGCTCGGGTGGAAATCGCAGCCGACCGCGATGGTCATCTTCGAGGATTGCCGGGTTCCGGTCGCGAACCGTATCGGCGAGGAGGGCCAGGGCTTTCGCATCGCCATGGCGGGGCTCGACGGCGGACGGCTCAACATCGCCGCCTGCTCGATCGGCGGCGCGCAATTCTGCCTCGACCGCACCATCGAATACATGCGCGAGCGAAAACAGTTCGGGACGCGGCTCGCGGATTTCCAGGCGCTGCAATT
>VAZU01000118.1 GCA_005884745.1 Alphaproteobacteria bacterium | reverse complement strand
TCGGCGTGGTAGTAGTCCTTGTCGGCCGCGACAAGAAACGGTGCGACCGCTCCCCCCAACTGCCCGTTCAGGCTGAGCTTGACCGATGTCTGCGCCAAGAGCGGCGAGATCGCGAACGCCAAGGCCAAACTGGCCAGCGCGAGCTTGGCCTTGGCGCGGCTCGGCCGATCCCGCTCGAACTCCCGCATTGGCTCGCGTCCCCATACCGCCGCCGCTCGCGACCGAGCAACGGCTTCCGCGCTCGTTGCGCTAACGCCACTTGCACGGTTTTATTCCGGCCGCCGCCTGCGCCATAGTCGGCAATGCCGGCGCAAAGCTCAAGCTGCGAGCAGGCACATCGGCGCTCGCGCCCGCGCGGCGCGGCAGGATGCCGCATCAGGAAGGGCCCTGACGACGGCTTCCTCTGCTGACGGGCGCGTCGAAAGCGGCAGATCGGAGCGGAGGCTTCGATGAGTTTACCGCGAGGACATGCCATCGAGCGCGGCGAGATCCCGCCGTTCGCGGCGACCTATGCGCCGCCCGACGAGGCAATCGCCGCGCGCCTGCTCGCCGAGGCGCCGCGCGCGGCGGACGCCGAGCGGCGCATCGATGCGCGAGCCGCGAGGCTCGTCGAGGCGATTCGCGCGCGCGCCGGCGGACTGGGCGGGGTCGAGGATTTTCTGCGCGAATATTCGCTTTCGACCAAGGAAGGGCTGGCCCTGATGGTGCTGGCCGAGGCGCTGCTGCGGGTGCCGGACGCCGTCACCGCCGACCGGCTGATCGAGGACAAGCTCGCGGCCGCCGACTGGTCGCATCACGACGTGCAGTCGACCGCCTTCCTGGTCTCCGCGTCCGCGTGGGCGCTCGGCGTCGGGGCGCGCATCATCCATCCGGGCGAAACGCCGGAGCATATTCTCACCAGCCTCGCCAAACGGCTCGGGCTGCCGGCGTTGCGCGCCGCGACCCGGCAGGCGATGCGGCTATTGGGCTCGCATTTCGTTCTCGGCGAAACCATCGAGCAAGCGCTCGCGCGTGCGGCCGCGCACGGCGAATTCCGCTATTCCTTCGACATGCTGGGCGAAGCCGCGCGAACCGCGGCGGATGCCGAGCGCTATTTCGGCGCCTACGCGACCGCCATCGATGCGATCGGCGCACACGCGGCAGACCGTCGATCCGCGGATCGGCCCGGCATCTCGGTCAAGCTCTCCGCGCTCCACCCGCGGTTCGAGCCGATCTCGCGGTCGCGCGCGCTGGCCGAGCTCGGGCCCAAACTCCTGGCGCTGGCCCGCAGGGCGAAAGCCCGCGATCTGCAGTTCACGATCGATGCCGAGGAGGCGGATCGCCTGGAGCTCTCGCTGGAGCTGATCGGCTTGGTGCTCGCCGATCCTTCGCTCGCCGGCTGGTCGGGGTTCGGGCTCGCGGTGCAGGCCTATCAGAAGCGGGCACCCGCGGTGATCGATTGGGTGATCGCCGCGGCGCAGGCGCTCGACCGCCGGCTCAATGTGCGGCTCGTCAAGGGCGCCTATTGGGACAGCGAGATCAAGCGCGCCCAGGAACGCGGACTGGCCGATTATCCCGTGTTCACCCGCAAGGCCATGACCGATCTTTGTTACATGGACTGCATGCGCAGGCTGATCGCGGCCCGCCCGCGGGTATTTCCGCAGTTCGCCACCCACAATGCGCTCCCGGTGGCGAGCGTGATCGAGGAGGCGGGCGGGGTCGAGGGTTACGAGTTCCAGCGCCTGCACGGCATGGGCGAGGCGCTCTATGAGACGCTGCTGGCCGAGAAAACAGGTGCCGCCTGCCGGGTCTACGCGCCGGTCGGCAGCCACCGGGACCTGCTCGCCTATCTGGTGCGCCGGCTCTTGGAGAATGGCGCGAATTCTTCGTTCGTCTCGGTCGCGGCGGACTCTCGCGTGCCGATCGAGAGCATCCTGCAGCGTCCGCAATCGCGGATCGCGGACGCCAGAGCGGCCCGCCACCCGCACATTCCGCTGCCCGCGGATCTTTACGCGCCGGTGCGCCGCAACTCGCGCGGCATCGAGCTCGGCGATCGCGCGGCGGTGCGCGCGCTGTTGGCGGAAATCACGGCGCAGGCGCCAAAAGATCCCAGTGCGCAGCCGCTGGTCGACGGCGTCGCGCTCCGGGGCCGAAGCCGCGCCGTGACTTCACCGATCGAGGGCGCGGCCATCGGCATTGTCGTCGAGGGCGATGAAGCCATTGCGATTGCGGCGATGGCGGCGGCCGCCGCCGGCTTTCCGGCGTGGGCGGCAACGCCGCGCGAAAGCCGGGCCGCAGTGCTCGAGCAGGCCGCGGACGCGCTGGAGGCCAGGCGGGCGCGCCTCATCGCGCTGTTGCAGCGCGAGGCCGGCAAGACGCTCGAGGATGCGATCGCGGAGGTCCGCGAGGCGGCCGATTTCTGCCGCTATTACGCTTGCGAGCTGCGCCGCGCGCTCAAGCCCGGACCAATGCCCGGACCCACCGGGGAATCCAACGAGCTGACCTATCGCGGCCGCGGCGCGTTCGTCTGCATCTCGCCGTGGAATTTCCCGCTCGCGATCTTCCTCGGCCAAATCAGCGCCGCGCTCGCCGCCGGCAACAGCGTGATCGCCAAGCCGGCCGAGCAGACGCCGCTCGTGGCCGCGGAGGCGGTGCGGCTGCTGCATGCGGCGGGGGTGCCGCCGAGCGCGCTCCACCTGGTCCCGGGCAACGGCCGCGTCGGCGCGCTGCTGGTCGAGGATCCTCGGACCGCCGGGGTGGCGTTTACCGGGTCGACCGAGACCGCGGCGAACATCAACCGCGCGCTCGCCGCCAAGTCCGGGCCGCTGGTGCCGTTGATTGCCGAGACCGGCGGCATCAACGCCATGGTGGTCGATGCCACCGCATTGCCCGAGCAAGTGACCGACGACGTGCTCACGTCCGCGTTCCGCTCGGCCGGCCAGCGCTGCTCGGCCCTGCGGCTGCTGTGCGTCCAGGAGGACGTGGCCGACGCCGTGTTGGCGATGATCGAAGGCGCCGTGTTCGAGCTGGAGGTGGGAGACCCGCGCGAACTCTCCACCCATATCGGCCCGGTGATCGATGCCGAGGCGAAAACCGGCCTCGAGCAATGGATCGCGCGAATGCACGGCCAGGGCCGCGTGCGATTCCGCTGGGACCGGCTGCCGCTGCCGACGGCCGGGACCTACGTGGCGCCGACGATCGTCGAGCTCGACCGCGCCAGCGATCTCAGAGAGGAGGTGTTCGGCCCGGTGCTTCACGTCGTGCGCTGGCGCGCCGACGAGCTCGATTCCCTGCTCGAGGACATCGCCGCGAGCGGCTATGGGCTGACGCTCGGCATCCATTCGCGCATCGAGCTCACGGTCGCGCGCATCATCGCGCGGCTCGCCGTCGGCAACGTCTACGTCAACCGCAACATGATCGGGGCGGTCGTCGGCACGCAGCCGTTCGGCGGATCCGGGCTGTCGGGGACCGGCCCGAAGGCCGGCGGCCCGAATTATCTCCCGCGCTTCGCGCTCGAGCAGACCGTTGCGGTCAATACCGCGGCGATCGGCGGCAACGCCAGCCTGCTGGCGGAGCCCGAGTGAGATCTGCGTCCCGGGCGCAATCGTTAACGTCCGGTCAATCTATCGCGCTATGCTGGGCGCATGGTTGATTCGCTGGATCGACTGTACGCGGCCGTGCTCGCAGCCAAGCGCGCGGATCCGCACACCTCGCGCACCGCGCGGCTGCTGCACTCCGGCCGGGCCAAAATGGCGAAGAAGCTCGCCGAAGAAGCCATCGAGGTGATCATCGACGCCATGCACGGCGGGCGCGAGGCGGTGATCCGCGAGAGCGCCGACTTGCTCTATCACCTGGTCGTGCTCTGGGGCGCGGCCGGAGTGAATCCCAAGGACGTGTGGAAAGAGATGGATCGGCGCGAGCGCCTGCTCGGAATTGCCGAAAAGCTGCCCAAGGCCGCGCCGGAGCCGGAGCCGCGCCGGCAAATTGTCGCACTCGAGAGCCGCCGGCTGCACAAGCGCCGGTAGCCGCAGCGAGGCGGCGGCGGGTTCGGCGGCAAGCGCGCTTTCGATGGACTCTGCCCTCCCGTACCGGTAATCAGGCGCGGCATGCTGCTTCGACGAATCTACGATTGGTGCATCGGCGCCGCGGGCAAGCCGCATGCGTCCTGGATCATGGGCGCACTGTCGTTCGGCGAGAGCTCGATTCTTCCCATTCCGCCCGACGTGATGATGATCCCGATGTCGCTCGCGCGGCCGGACAAGACCTGGTACTACGCAACGTTGTGCACGGTGACCTCGGTGGCTGGCGGCCTGGTCGGCTATCTGATCGGCTCGGCGCTCTACGATACCGTCGGCCATTGGATCATCCAGGCTTACGGATACGGCGACAAGGTGCAGCTGTTCCGCGACGCTTATGTCCACTACGGCGCCTGGATCATCCTGCTCAAGGGCATTACCCCGATCCCTTACAAGATCGTGACCATCACGTCGGGGTTTGCCGCTTATCCGATCGTGCCGTTCCTGCTGCTGTCGATCGTGGCACGGGGAATGCGGTTCTACTTCTTCGCCTTTCTGCTGCACCGCTACGGCGTCTGGGCGCGGGTGAACATCGAAAAACGGCTGGGCTTGTGGTTCACCATCGCCGTCCTCGTCGTGCTCGCCGGCGTGATCGCGGCCACCCGATTGTTCTAGAGTCCCGGTCTCCTCAATTTCGCCACGCGATTGTCGCGAACTCGCGCTCGCGCCGGCGCGCCCCGGGCCGGATGGAAGACGCCATGATCGCGAGTGCGCAGAGCGAGCGAGCGGCGCCGCAGCACTGGACGCGCCATGGCGCCGGACCGGTGCTCGCCTTGGGCGTCCTGCTCTGCGTCGTGGCCACGGCGAGGGCGCAGCAGATGCCGACGCAAGCCGGTCCCGCGGCGCAATCGGAGCAGGCCGCGCCGTCGGAAACGGCGCCGCCCGCGCCGCCGCAGGCGCCCCGACAAGACGACGGCTTGCTCGGCACGATTGGCCGCTGGATCGACGGTTCGGTTGCGAACGTCAACACGATCTGGAAGGGCAAGTCCCAGGCCTCGCCGGGCGAGGCGCAGAAAAGCACCGGGATCGACCTGCTGCCCAGGACCAATATCGTCTCCGGACGCGAGCGTTGCGAGACCGCCGCAAACGGTGCTCCGGATTGCCGCGGCGCGATCGAAGCCTTGTGCCGCAGCAAAGGACTTGCGGCGGGAAAAAGCCTCGACATCCAATCGGCGCAAAAATGTCCGGCGCGAGTGTGGATTTCCGGGGCGCAGCCGACGACCGGCGAATGCCGCATGGAATCCTACGTCCAGCGCGCGTTCTGCCGATGACGGGAAATCAGTGATCAGAAGTCAGTAATCAGAAGCCGGAAGCAGAACAGCCGTGACTCCTTGGGATGTTTGCCAACGATGTCTGATTTCTGATATCTGACTTCTGAACCCTGAGACGGAGGAAGCATTGAACCTTCACGCCAAGCTCATGGAGCGCGAGGCCGCCGGCCGGCCGGTCAGGGTCGGCCTGATCGGTGCCGGCAAGTTCGGCACGATGTTCCTGGCGCAAGTGCGACGCACGCCGGGCATGCATCTCGTCGGCCTCGCCGATCTCAACGTCGAGCGCGCGCGCAATCAGCTGCGCTCCTGCGGCTGGAGCGAGCCGCAGTTCTCGGCGGCCAACTTGGGCGATGCACTGCGCAGCGGGCGGACGTTCGTGACCGCCGACGCCGAGGCGCTGATCGGGTTTGCCGACATCGAGGTGATGATCGAAGCGACCGGCGATCCGCGCACGGGAATCCGCTTTGCCCTGCAATCGATCGCGCACGGCAAGCACATCGTCATGGTCAACGTGGAGGCCGACGTGGTCGCCGGGCCGTTGCTCGCCCGCAGGGCCAGGGCCGCCGACGTCGTCTACAGCCTGGCATGGGGCGACCAGCCGGCGCTCATCTGCGAGCACGTCGACTGGGCGCGCGCCTGCGGCTTCGAAGTGGTCGCGGCCGGCAAGGGCACGCGCTACCACCCGAGCTTCCATCAGTCGACGCCCGACACCGTGTGGGAAAATTTCGGCATCGCGCCCGAGAAAGCCGCGCGCGGCGGCATGAACCCGAAGATGTTCAACAGTTTCATCGACGGCACCAAATCGGGAATCGAGATGACGGCGGTGTGCAACGCCACCGGGCTGGTTCCGCAACCGGACGGCCTGTCGTTCCCAGCCGCCTCGGTCTACGACCTGGCGCGGATCTGCAAGCCGAGAGACGCCGGAGGCGCGCTGGCGATCACCGGAACCACGGAGGTGGTGTCCTCGCTCCATCGCGACGGGTCGCCGGTCGAGAACCATTTGCAGATGGGCACCTACGTGGTCGTGAAGGCCGGCCACGATTACGTGCGCCACTGCGCCGAGGAATATCACCTGCTTCCCGATGACGATTTCGAGCATATCGCGCTCTATCGGCCGACACACATGATCGGGCTCGAGCTCGGCATCTCGGTCGCCGCGATTGCGTTGCGGGGCGAGCCGACCGGAGCCGCCACCGGATTCCGCTCCGACGTGGTCGCGACCGCAAAGCGCAAGCTCGAGCGCGGCGAGATCCTCGACGGCGAGGGCGGCTATTGCGTGTGGGGCAAGCAGTGCCCGGCCGAGCGCTCGCTCGAGGCCGGATTCCTGCCGCTGGGCCTGGCCCACAACGTCAAGCTCAAGCGCGAGATCGCGCCGGGGGAGCCGCTGCGCTGGGCCGACGTCGAATACGACCGCAACGATCTCGCGGTAAAAA
>VAZU01000117.1 GCA_005884745.1 Alphaproteobacteria bacterium | reverse complement strand
CAGTTCTATGAGACGTTGTGCCGCCTCGCGGGGCTCCACGATCCGGAGTTCCGCGAGCGCACCGACCGCAAGCGCTGGCCGGAGCTGCGGCGAAGAATGCAAAGCTTGTTCAAGACGCGCACGCGCGCACAATGGTGTGCGATCCTCGAAGGCAGCGATGCGTGCTTCGCGCCAGTGCTCGGCCTCACCGAGGCGAGCACGCATCCGCACATGGCGCACCGCAAGAGCTTCGTCGAACTGGACGGCGTGCTGCAGCCCGCCCCGGCTCCGCGGTTCTCGCGCACGCCTTCGGCCATCCAAGCAACGAGCGCGGGCTCGCCGGCCGAGATCTTGGCGCAATGGCAGGCGCGCCGATCGGGTGATTGATCGAGAAGGACGGGGAGGACGATCCATGGGGTGTCTCGAAGGCAAGGTCATGCTGGTGACAGGTGCCGGGCGCGGCATCGGCCGCGATATCGCCCGGCTCGCCGCGAAGGAGGGCGCCGCGGTCGTGGTCAACGATCTGGGCGGCTCGACCGAAGGCGAGGGCGCCGATGCCGGCCCGGCCGAAGCGGTGGCCGGCGAGATCCGCGCAGCAAACGGGCGCGCTTTCGCCAACACCGATAGCGTCGTCGATCCGGCCGGCGCCGAACGCATGGTCAAGACCGCGGTCGAGCAGTTCGGCCGCATCGATTGCGTCGTCAACAACGCCGGCATCCTGCGCGACCGCATCTTCCATCGCATGTCGCATGTCGACTGGAAGATGGTGATCGACGTGCACCTGATGGGAAGCTTCAACGTGGCGCGCGCCGCTGCCGAGCACTTTCGCCAGCAGCAGAGCGGCAGCTACGTGCATTTCACCTCGACCTCGGGGCTGGTCGGCAATTTCGGCCAGGCCAATTACGCCGCCGCCAAGCTGGGCATCGTCGGCCTGTCGAAATCGATCGCGCTCGACATGGCCCGTTTCAACGTGCGCTCCAATTGCATCTCGCCGTTCGCCTGGAGCCGAATGATCGGCACGATCCCGACCGAGACCCCGGAAGAGAAAGCTCGCGTCGAGCGCGTCAAGACCATGAGCACCGAAAAAATCGCGCCGATGGCGGTGTTCCTCGCCGGCGATCTGTCCGCCGGGGTGTCGGGGCAGATCTTCGCGGTGCGCCGCAACGAGATCTTTCTCATGAGCCAGCCGCGGCCGCTGCGCAGCATCCAGCGCGGCGAGGGCTGGACCCCGCAGACCATCGCCGAGCATGCGATCCCGGCGCTCAAAACCTCGTTCTATCCCCTGGAACGCTCGGGCGACGTGTTCTCCTGGGACCCGATCTGAGCCGCAGTGGCGCGGCAACTTCGCGGCGCTTCGACGATTATATGCCACGGCGCGAACAATCTGCGGATCAGGGATGGCAGGCATGTTGGGCTGGTTTCACGCGCTGCTGCCGCGGGAAGAGCGCTTCTTCGACATGTTCGAGCGGCACTCGCATTTCATCTGTGCCGGCGCCAAGGCGTTGCGCGCCATGCTCGACGGCGGCGAAGCCGTCGAGGCGCATTGCCGAATCGTGATGCAGCGCGAGCGGGAGGCCGACGAGGTCACCCGCGAAGTGCTGATCGCGGTGCGCCGCACCTTCATCACGCCGTTCGATCGTATCGACATCAAGGACCTGATCACGGCGATGGACAACTCCATCGACCAGATGCAGGCCGCCGCCAAGGCCATCATCCTGTTCGAGGTGCGCTCGTTCACGCCGCAGATGCGGCAGATGGGCGATTCGATCGTCGAGGCGGCCGGCTTGGTCGAGGAGGCGATGCCGCTGTTCCGCTCGATCAGCGCCCAGGCCGCCCGCCTCGGCGGCATCGCCGAGCGCATCACCCAGATCGAGGGCCGCGCCGACGACATCCACGACAGCGGTCTGCGGGAGCTCTACCGCGCCCACGCGGCTTCCGATGCGATGGCGTTCATCGTCGGCAACGAGATCTACAACCATCTGGAAGAAGTGGTCGACCGCTTCGACGACGTGGCCAACGAGATCAACGGCGTCGTCCTCGATTACGTGTGACCGGCGCGGAACGGCGACGATGCAAACCGCCACGCTCGCCCTGCCGCTGCTCGTTGGGTTGATCGCGCTCGCCCTGGCATTCGATTTCCTCAACGGCTTCCACGACGCGGCGAATTCCGTCGCCACCATCGTGTCGACGCGGGTGCTGCGGCCGCAATACGCCGTCGGCTGGGCGGCGTTCTTCAATTTCATCGCCTTCCTGGTGTTCGGGCTGCACGTGGCGCAGACGCTCGGTACCGGCATCGTGGAGGCGCAGATCGTCGATGCGCGCGTCGTGTTCGGCGCGTTGACCGGCGCCATCGTCTGGAACCTGGTCACGTGGTTCTTCGGCATTCCGTCGAGCAGCTCCCACGCGCTGATCGGCGGCCTGCTCGGCGCCGGAATCGCCAAGGCCGGCGTCGCGGTCGTGGTCTGGAGCGGGCTGTCGAAGACCCTTGCAGCGATCGTACTCTCGCCGCTGCTGGGCTTTGTGCTGGCCATGCTGCTCGTGCTCGCGGTGTCGTGGATCTTCGTCAAGCGCACGCCGTTTGCGGTCGACCGCTGGTTTCGGATCTTTCAGTTCGTCTCCGCTTCGCTCTATTCGCTGGGCCACGGCGGCAATGACGCCCAGAAGACCATGGGGATCATCGCCGTGCTGCTCTATTCCCAGGGGCTGCTCGGCGGCGAGTTCCACGTCCCGTTATGGGTGGTGCTGACCTGTCAGGCGGCGATGGGGCTCGGAACCTTCGCGGGCGGTTGGCGCATCGTGCGCACCATGGGCATGCGGATCACCCGCCTCACCCCGGTCCAGGGCTTTTGCGCCGAGGCCGGCGGCGCCGCGACGCTGTTTCTCGCGACCTACCTCGGCGTTCCGGTCTCGACCACGCATACCATCACCGGCGCCATCGTCGCGGACTGTAGCGGGTTTGCCTGTCCCGGTTGTATATGTCGAGGGAAGGTGGCTCGCGCCCGGAATGCCGCCCATCAGCCCCCAATTCCTTGAAAGAAGTGTTGGCAGAGGTGCTGGCACAAAGCCAACTCTCATATAACCTATTGAAATAATTGAGGATGCCTTAGTCGAAGCGTCTGCACCAGCACCAGCGTCTTGATGTCGGCGAGTTTTCCGGAATCGGCGAGCCGCGCGAGCTCGTTCAACCCGAATTCGACCGCCGTGATGTCCTCGTCCTCGTCGACCCCGCCGCGGCCCTCCCGCGCGCGATCGCGATAGGTGGCGAGGTAGAGATGCATGCGTTCGGTGGAGATGCCCGGCATGGTCCAGCCTTCGCCGACCGGCTCGATCGCGCCGAGCTCGAGCCCGGCTTCCTCGCGCGCCTCGCGTCGTGCGGTCTCGGCGGGATCCGCCTCCCGCGCCGCGTAATAGATCGGAGCGCGGAACTGACGCACCAGAACGGCCGTCCGCCGCCCGGGATCGTACGGCAGCACACAGGCCGCGGTGCCGTGATCCTCGATCTCGCGGCGGAAGCTGCGGCCATCCGGGAGGCGGACCGCCGCGAGCAAAAACTTCGCCCAACCGGAATGGACGGTTTCGACGTGGGTGATTTCCATGGCGCGAGCAAGCCGTTCGATGAGCCGATTCCGGGGAGACGAGCAGCGGGCGTGGCTGTCGCTATAGCACTTCGCCGCGAGGGCCGCATCGAAGGACAGCACCTCAGGGGGCTCCGCGGCGCGACCGGTCGCGAGGCTGAGCGCGACCGGGCGGCCTGCGCCGGCGCCGGCTTCGTTACCGGTCGTTACCGTTGACGCGCCTCAAGCGAACCGGTCGCCGATCAGTCGCGTCCAGGCCTCGCCGGCGAGGCCGGTCACGAGGGCGTCGCCCGAATCAATGGCATGCAGCAGCTCGGCATCGGCGCTGTGCACGATGGTCGAAGAGCGGTGGAAGAACATGGAGCCGTGGCGCAGCAGGGCATTCATCAGGCGCGGGTGAGTGCCGCCGCGCACCGCGACGCTGCCGTTGCGGAACGCATTGGTCAGCAGGCTGTCGAGCACCGCGTCGATGCACTCCGGCCGTGCCAGAATCTGCAGCACCCGGGCGATGCCGTGCGGTCCGCCGTAATAAACATAGCAGCCGATGGGCGCGTGGTTCTTGCCGTACACCATCCGGCGGCAGACCGGGCCGCGCCGCGCCTTGGCTCGCGCATGGGCGAGCACCCATTGCAGGCTCGAACGATTCCAGTCCGGCCGCACCGAATAGGATTCGGCGAAGCGGGGTATCTGTTCGAGCAGCAGCTCTTCGCCCGCGTCGGTATCGTATTCATAGCCGCCGCGGCCGCCAGGAAGTCCGAATGGGTTGCGGCCCGTGTGTCGCGCCACTCGATCGATCATCGAGGCGAGCGGCTGGAGCAGCACGGCCGGTGCGAACCATTCGCGGGCGAATGCGAGCGCCACGCCCGCCGGACGCAGGATGCGCAGCCATTCCAGGCTCTCGAACGGCAGGGTGCGGCCGCCGAGCTTCTGCCACAGGTTCTCCGAAACGCGGTTGGCGCTTTCGCTGATGGAAAGCTCCTGCGGGCCGTTCGCGAAGGATCGCAGCAATCTCGCGCCGGCGAGCGGATTTTCCTCGGGCCTGTCGACCATCAGCGATCCGGCGATCGCGGCGCGGATCTTCTTGCCGCGAAAGCACATGCGTAGCGGCAGCACGCCGAGGAAGCCGCGCACCGCCCCCTCGGGCGAGACATAGACGCGGGATGCAAGCTCGGGGTCGTACCAGGGGTGATGCAGGAACAGCTCGGCGAGGTAGGCCTCGAGCGATTCGGGCGCGGACCTGCGCCGGCCCGGGAAGGTTTTTTGGAACAGCCCGGCAACCGCCGGCATGTCTTCCGGACTGCAGGCGCGAATGAGGCTCATCGCAAGGATCGTGAATGGTTCGTCAGCGTCCCGCTGACACGATGTAGAAAATAGTCGCGATTGTTTCACAAGTGATTACGGCTTCGGCGTCCATGACGCCGATCGGGTCGAGCCCGGGCCGGGGATTAAGGCTTCGGTAGCCATAGTTCTTGACCGAACGTTCAACATAAAACAACCGCCCAAAATTGCTTCAGAAAGAATTCAACGCTGCGGAGCGAGGTTGAGCAACAGCCAATGCGGTGGCGTTTTCGAGAGTAGCGGCCGTGCGTACCAGTACCATCGTGATGATCGCCTTCGCGGTCGTGTTCGGCCTGCTGGCGGTGTTCGTCGCGCAGGCGTGGCTCAATCGGCAAGCCGAGCTTCGGCTCAAGCACATGGAGGCCGCACAGAAACCCGTGCCGGGGCACACCGTCGTGGTCGCGGCGGCGCCGCTGCGGTTCGGGATGCCGCTCTCGCAGCAGACTTTGCGCGAGGTATCCTGGCCGCGGGAAGCCATTCCGGCCGGCACCTTCGGTTCGATGCAGCAGCTGTTAGCGGGTGGCAAGCGTATCGTGCTGGCCTCGATCGAGGCGAACGAGCCGGTTTTCGCCTCGAAGATCACCGGCCCCGGCCAGCGCGCCACCTTGTCCGCGGTGATCGAGCCGGGCATGCGCGCCATCACTATTCGCGTCAACGACGTGGAAGGAGTGGCGGGTTTCGTCCTGCCCGGCGATCACGTCGATGTGCTGCTCACCCAGCAGCCCGACAAGCACAGCGGCAATACCGACGTGGTGTTGCAAAACGCCAAGGTCCTCGCGGTCGACCAGCTCGCCGATGACAGCTCGGAGAAGCCCTCCGTCGTCAAGGCGGTCACCCTCGAGGTGGAGACCGTATCGGCCCAGAAACTGTCGCTTGCCGCCTCGCTCGGCACGCTTTCGCTGGTGCTGCGCAAGGCCGGCGAGGCGAGCCACGAAGGCACCCGGCGCGTCTCGGTTGGGGACCTCGGCAACGACGCTCCGGCGCAGGCCGGGGACGCGGGCCGCTACGCCAAAGTCGTGATCACGCGCGCTTCCAAGCGCGAGGAATACAATGTGCCGGCCGAGGGCGCCGACTGGCGGGAGGCAAGTCCGCGCTGATGGTCTGCTCGAAGAAATCGGCAATGCAGGGGGAGGCAATCCGTTGAAACGCTTGCAGGCTCGGCCTGTCGAACGGTCGGCATGGCGCGCCGCCGGGATATTTGGCGCGCTCATCGAGGCGATTGCGATCGCAGCGGTAGCCACGCCGTGGCCGATCGGCTTGGCGCGTGCGACCGACGCGCTGGTCGTGCTCGGTTCCGGCAAGCGCACCGAATCCATCGTGGTCGCGACCGGCAAGTCCCAGAACATCCGCACCGACTCCAATTTCGTCGATGTCGTGGTCGGCGATTCCGAGATCGCCGACGTGATGCCGCTGACCGACCATTCGCTGTCGATTCTCGGCAAAAAGATCGGGACCACCAGGGTCTCGGTCTATGCCGAAGGCAAGAAGCTGGTCGGCGTATTCGATATCGAAGTTTCCTACGACATTCCCAAGCTTGCGGCGGAGCTCAGGCAGCGCTTCCCGCAGGCGCAGTTCCGCGTTTCCTCGGTCAACGGGCGGATCATGCTCTCGGGCACCTGTGCGGACGGCCCCACCCTCGACAAAGCGGTGACCATTGCGCGCCAGTTCGGGCCGGACGTCATCAATTCGGTGCAGGTGCTGCAGCCGCTGCAGGTCCTGCTGGAGGTGCGGTTCGTCGAGATCCAGCGCACGGCAGCGCGCGAGCTCGGCATCAACTGGAAAGTGGTCGCCGACAACGTCACCGCCACGGTCGGCCAGGCGGGGCTGATCTCAGGCAGTCCGCCGTTCGGCAGCGTGGCCGTGATCGGCGGCTTGCTTGCGCACGGCGTCAAAATCGATGCGTTCATCAACGCGCTCGAGGAGCGCGACATAGCGCGGCGTCTCGCCGAGCCGAATCTCGTGGCACTCTCCGGCGATACTGCGAGCTTCCTGGCCGGCGGGGAATTTCCGTTCCCGGTGTCGAGCTCGCTCGGCCAGGTCTCGATCGAGTTCAAACGCTTCGGCGTCGGGCTGGCGTTCACGCCGACCGTGCTGAGCGACGGCGTCATCAATCTGAAGATCGAGCCGGAAGTCAGCCAGCTCGATCCCACCAATGTCATCCAGGTCGCCGGCACCACCATTCCCAGCCTGATCGTGCGGCGCGCCAATACCACGGTTGAGCTGCGCGACGGCCAGAGCTTCGCGATCGGCGGCCTGCTGCAGAACAACCTCGAATCCCAGCAGAAGCAGCTGCCGTGGATCGGCAGCGTGCCGGTGCTCGGCGCATTGTTCCGCAGCGCGCTCTACCAGAAGAAGGAGACGGACCTCGTCATCATCGTCACGCCGCACATCGTGCAGCCGATGCGGCCGGGCGACGTCGTCCGGGTGCCGACCGACGACGCGCTGCCCGGGAACGACGCCGATGCGTTCCTGCTCGGAGAGGCCGAGATCACGCCGTCGATGAAGCGCCGGCTCGCCGGCGTCGAACCGCCGCTCGTGGGCCACATCCTCGACCTCGGCAGGGGGCCCGTCGATGCCGCGCAGTGACCGACCCTTTCGCGCCGGGACGATCGCGCCGGCGCTGCTGATGGCGGCCCTGCTCGGGGCCTGCTCGGATATCTATTACGACCGCCGCGAGGGCGTGAGCTTTCAGGCCGGCAATGCCGTCGCCTCGAACGTCGCGGTCGAGACCGTCGATCCGTGGCCGACGGCCGCGGCGAACCGCAAGATCGCCGGCAACGGACAGCTCGTCCAAGGCGCGATCGAACGCTACCGAACCAACAAGGTCGTGCCGCCGCAAGGCACCGGCACGAGCTCGGTCAAGTACGCGCCGTCCCTGGCCCCGCAGGCCGCGAGCGGCGGCGCGCCCAATCCTTGAGCCGGCTTTGCTCCGGTCGAAGCGAAGCGAGTGGGAACATCATGCCTGACGGTCCGCAGACACCGGCTTCCCGAGGCTTGCGGATCGTCGCGATCACGGCCGACGCCGATTTCGAGCAATCGCTGCGCGCCACGTTCGGCCGCAGCGCGCAGATCGATTTGGCCGTCGTCGCCGGCGCGGTGGGCGGGACCGAGGAGAAGCTCCCGCTCGCCGACGCCACGGTGCTTCTGGTCGATCTCGATGCCACCCGCTCCGACGAGATAGCCGCCCTGCAGAACCTGGCGAGGCGGCTTGCCGGATCGGTCCCGATCCTCGTCGTCACCGCGGGGTTCAGCGAGAGCGTCGCGCGGCAACTCATCCAGCTGCGCATCGCCGATTTCCTGGTCAAGCCGGTCGATCCGGTCGAGCTGGTGCGCGCTTGCGGCCGCGTCGCCAAAAGCTCCGCCGCGGACGGCGCCACGGAGGCCGAGATCTACACGTTCCTGCCCGCGGCAGGCGGAGTGGGCGTGACGACGCTGGCGGTGGAGACGGCGATGCTGCTCATGCGCCGCACGCCCCGCGGCGGCGTCTCGACTTGCCTGGTCGATCTCGATTTCCAGCACGGCGCCTGCGCCGATTATCTCGACATCGAGCCGCGCCTCGACATCGGCGAGATCGAGCCGCGGCCGGAGCGGCTCGACGGCCAATTGCTGGAAGTGATGCTCTCCCAGCACGGCTCCGGTCTTGCGGTAATCGCCGCGCCGAACCGCCCGGCCGAAATGCGTTCGTTCGATGCCGACGTGGCCACGCGCCTACTCGACATGGTGTCCTCGCGGTTCGACCACGTCGTGATCGACATGCCGCGGACCTGGTTCGCCTGGACCGACAGCGTCCTGCTGGGCTCGAACCGGCTGTTCGTGGTCACCGAGATGACGGTCCCGGGCGTGCGTCACGCCAAGCAGCTGGTCGCAGCGATCAGCGAGCGTCTCAAGGGCGGGCCGCAGCCGCAGGTCATCGTCAACCGGTTCGAGCAGCAGCTGTTCGGTTCCGGGCTGCGCCGCGCGGATATCGAGCAGGCGCTGGGCGCCGCGCTTGGCGGCACCATTCCCAACAATTACCGGCTGGTGCGCGAAGCGATCGATCGCGGCGTCCCGCTCGAGGAAGTGCGGCCGGGAAACAACGTCTCGGCGGCGCTCAAAAAACTCCTGTTCCCCCCGACCGAGGCCAAAGCCGGCTCCCGGGAGGCAACCGGCGGGGCTGCGGCGGAGCCGGGGAGTGCTATGGGCGCGCTGAGGTGCTTTTGCCATCGCGCCGGGCGCGAGCCGTCGAGAACCTGACGAGGAAGCGCAAGATGCTCGGACGTTTCACCTCCCGCCGGATCCCCGCGCCGGAGCTGCTGCCGGCGCCAGAGGCCGCGCCGGCCGTGGCACCCGTCCTGGCGCCGGTCGAGCCCGAGCCGGCTGCCGAACCGCCCGGACGCGGCACGCTGCTGAGCGAAAAGCTGCTCGATGCCAAGGTCCGGCTGCATCGCCGGCTGATCGAGGAGATCAACCTGTCCGCGCTCGAGAAGATGCCGGAGGACGAAGTCCGCCGCCAAATTCACCGGATGGTCTCGCAATACACCGTTGCGGAACGGCTGGCCCTCAACGCGCAGGAGCTGGAAGACTTCGTCACCGAGATCCTCGACGAGATGATGGGACTCGGACCGATCGAGCCTCTGCTCAAGGATCCGACCGTCAACGACATTCTGATCAACAGCCACGAGCAGGTCTACGTCGAGCGCCGCGGCGTGCTCGAGCCGACCCTGGTGCGCTTCAAGGACGAGGCGCATCTGCTCCGGATCGTCAACAAGATCGTCTCGGCGGTCGGCCGGCGGGTCGACGAGTCGCAGCCCCTGTGCGACGCGCGGCTGCTCGACGGCTCGCGCATCAACATCGCGGTCCGGCCGATCGCGGTCGATGGCCCGCTGGTGTCGATCCGCAAGTTCTCCAAGAAGCCGCTCAACCTCAAGAAGCTCGTCGACATGGGAGCGATCCGCCAGCCGATGGCCGATCTGCTCGCCGCGGCCGTGAAGGCGCGCGTCACGCTGATCATTTCCGGCGGCACCGGTTCCGGCAAGACCACCATGCTCAACGCGCTGTCCGCCTTCATTTCCGAGAGGGAGCGCCTGGTCACCATCGAGGACGCGGCAGAGCTGCAATTGCAGCAGCCCCACGTCGGGCGGCTGGAGACCCGGCCGCCCAACATCGAGGGCAAGGGCGAGATCCGCCAGCGCGAGCTCGTCAAGAACGCGCTGCGCATGCGGCCCGAGCGCATCATCCTCGGCGAGTGCCGCGGCGAAGAAGCCTTCGACATGCTCCAGGCGATGAACACCGGCCACGAAGGCTCGATGGCGACCATCCACGCCAATACGCCCCGCGACGCGATCTCCCGCCTCGAGCAGATGATCGGCATGGCCGGGATGCCGATGACGGTCGCGAGCATCCGCGGACAGATCGCCGCCGCGATCCGGGTGATCGTGCAGCTGCAGCGGCTCTCCGACGGCAAGCGTTGCATCACCAGCATCGCGGAGCTGACCGGGCTCGAGGGCGACATCATCCAGATGCAGGAAATCTACCGCTTCGTCCGGGACAGCACCGGCGAGGACGGCACCGTGCACGGACATCGCCAAGGGCATCGTGATTCCGGGAAGCTATTTCGATCCCAACAAGCCGCTGTGACACCGATGCCCTTCGATCTGGATTCCACCTATCTGGTCTATCTGTTCGCGGCTGCGTCCGCAGTGTTGTTCGTCGAAGCGGTGTATCTGCTGTGCTTCTCGACCGCCTCCTACCGCAGCCGCATCAATCGCCGGCTGCGGCTCCTGAAGGATGAGCCCGACCGCGAAAGCGTGCTCGTTCAGCTGCGCCGGGAGCGCGGGCTGACCGCCGGCGGCCTCTACGGGCTGCCGATCCTGCCGCTCAACCGTCTCATCCTGCAGTCCGGCCTGACCATCGGCTTTGGGCGGCTTGCGATGCTCGTCGGCATCGGGGCGCTGTTCGCGTTCGGCGCCGTGACGTGGCTGCGCGACGATATCTTCCAGGCCGCGGCCGCGGCGCTGGTCTCGGCCGGGGTGCTGCCCTATGTCGGGCTGCACTTCCTGCGCAAGTTCGGCGAGCAGTTCCCGGACGCGATCGACATCATCGTCCGCAGCCTGCGCGCCGGGCACCCAATTCCGGTCGCGGTGTCGATGGTGGCGCGCGAGCTCAGGGATCCGGTCGGCACCGAGTTCGGCATGGCCGCCGACGAGATCACCTATGGGGCGGATCTGGAGACCACGATGCGCAACCTCTCGTTCCGGGTGGGGCAGGAGGATCTGCCGCTGTTCGTGACCGCGGTGGCGATCCAAGGCTCGACCGGCGGCAACTTGAGCGAGATTCTGGAGAACCTGTCCGCGACCATCCGCCAGCGCTTCAAGATGCGGCGAAAAATCAAGGCGCTCGCAGCCGAAGGGAAGTTCTCCGCCTTTTTCCTGTCCGGGCTGCCGGTCGCCATTTTCTTTCTGCTCGGCATGGTCGCGCCGGATTTCTACGGCAGCATCTGGGACCAGCGGGTCACCCAGGTCGGGCTCGGGCTTGCGTGTCTGTGGATGGCGATCGGCGATCTCGTGATGTACCGCATGGTGAATTTCAGGATCTGAACGCATGGACGCGGTTTTCGATCTCCTCGATGACGTGTTCGGAGACAATCTGATCCTGAGCCTGCTCGTTTTTCTGGCATCCGCCATGGTCGCGTTCGGGATCATGGCGACGGTGCGGGTGCGACGCGGGGTGCGGCGGCGCGCTGCCGGCGTGCTCGCGCAGGAGGATCGGGCGGGAAGCGGCTCCATGCGGCATGCCAGCCAAATGGCCGCCCATCGGTTGATCGATTACGCCACGCGGCATTTCTCCGCCTCGGAAAAGGGCAATCAGCGCGAGCTCAAGCGGCGCCTCGTGCAAGCCGGTTTTCTCGATCCGCGCGCCGCCGCCTTCTTTTTTCTGGTCCGCATCTTGACGGGACTGGGGCTCGCCATCGCGGTTCTTGTGCTGGTGCCGGCGATTGTCGATAGTCCAGGCAACGACATCTGGTTTCTCGTCTGGGCGGCCGGGCTCGCCGGTTATTTCGTGCCGAACTTTTACTTGAGGCGCCGCATCCACGCCCGCGAGAACGAGCACCGGGTGGGTTTCCCGGATTTCATGGATCTGCTGGTCGTATGCGCGGATGCCGGGCTGAGCATGGAGGCGGCGCTCGATCGCGTCGGCCGCGAGCTCAGCGATTCCTACCCTTCGCTGAGCGCCAACATCTACATGGCGACGCTGGAGATCCGCGCCGGCCGGACCTTGAGCGAGGCGCTCGAGCATTTCGGCGACCGGCTCGGGCTCGACGAGGCGCGCTCGTTCGCGACCCTGCTGCAGCAATCCGAAGAGCTCGGCTCGAGCCTCACCGACGCCTTGCGCGTCTACAGCGACGACATGCGCCACCAGCGCCTCTCCCGCGCCGAGGAGAAGGCCTATAGCTTGCCGGCCAAGCTCTCGGTGCCGCTGACGCTGTGCGTTTTTCCGGTGGTCATCATCGTCATCATGCTGCCGGTGTACGTCCGATTCAAAGTCGGCGGCTGATGCCCCTCGGATCGTGGTTCCCGCACGCCGGGTTCGGGCCTCGAATGGCCCCGGCGCAAGAAAATTAACCATCGTCGGCTAGCTTCCAGGTCTCCGGTTTCGGGATTGCGGCGTCGTCAGCCAGCGCGCCTTGCGCGGGATTGGCGGCTCGACGCGGCGGAGAGCGTACGGATGAGACTAGTTCGCGTATTCGCGACGGCCGCGTGCCTGTTGGGGCTGACCGGCTGTGAGTCCGCAAACAAGACCCTCGCCTTCCTCCATTCGAGCCAAAGCGAGACTGCCGCCGGGAACGCTTCTTCGGCGCCCCCGCGTGGACCGGAGACGACCGGCTCGATCGCGGCCGACGCCCAGGTCGCCGCCGCCGAGCCCCTCGCGCCGGGCGACCCCAACGACGACCTCAACCTGGGGAAACGGCATTACCGCGCCAACAATTTCGGCCTTGCCGAGCGCTATTTCCGCCACGCGGTCGAGAAGGGGCCGGGCGACACAAGCCGCGATGCCGAAGCCTGGCTCGGCTTGGCGGCCTCCTATGATCGGCCGACCGCGCCTATGCGCATGCGGCCAAGATTCTCGGGCCCACCCCGGAGATCCTCAACAACCAGGGCTATTCCTATCTGCTGCGGGGCGATTACCGCCACGCCCGGGAGAAGCTCGTGGCCGCTCGCGACCTCGATCCGGGCAATCCGTATATCCAGAACAACCTCGATCTGTTGGCGAAGAGCGCGCGGCCAAGATAGCCCGGATGGAGCGCCGCGTAGTGGCGCGCAATCCGGGACGATCCGCGGGCGCCCACCCGGATTGCGCTTCGCTCCATCCGGGCTACGGGGGTGCCGAAGGGTCACGCCGCCACCCGGTGCATGGCGCCGGCGTTGCGGTAGAGGCCGTGGATCGCTTTCACCGAGCGGTCGATTGCCGACCACAGCGAGACGATCTCGGCCGCGGCTTGCGAGCGGGGGTCGAACTCGGTCACGCCCTGCCCGGTGCCCAGCGCATA